>NZ_JANYJC010000304.1 GCF_025361915.1 Chamaesiphon sp. GL140_3_metabinner_50 | reverse complement strand
CCAAACTCTCAACTCCCAACTCCCATCTGTCTTGAAAAGGTGCTCTACTTGGGGAAACCCCAAGACCGCACTTTTCGCTCCCCCCTCCCATTTCCTCTCAGTTTGAGCAGCAGTGAATTTGTCACCACGCTTACCGAACTTAGTGCCATCATCGCGCCAGCGGCTGACGGACTGAGCATCGCGCCCCATCCAAACCAATACAGTACTCCGGCGGCGGCAGGAATGCCGATGAGGTTATAAATCGCCGCCCAGAATAGGTTTTGGCGAATTTTGCTCAGAGTAGCGCGAGATAATTCGATCGCAGCCACTACATCTAACAACCGATCGCGCATTAAGATAATATCAGCAACTTCGATCGCCACATCGGTACCAGCATTAAGCGCAATGCCTAAGTCAGCTTGAGCTAGTGCTGGCGCGTCATTAATGCCATCTCCAACCATCGCTACTCGCTGTGGACGATCTGAAATGTGAGTTTGTAAAGATCGAACGATCCGTGCTTTATCTTGAGGCAAAACTTCGGCATAGATATCGGTAATTCCCAATTTTTGGGCGATAATCTCGGCAACTGCTTTTTTGTCACCCGTAAGTAAAACTACTCGCAATCCTAGATTCTGTAAATGTTTGACAGTCTCGATCGCATCACTACGCAATCGATCGGTTACTCCAATTAACCCCATCATCGCACCATCGGTCGCCACATACATGACAGTTTTACCCGCTGTGGTTAACTTTTGGGCTTTAGCTTCCCACTCCTGACTAATTTCGACTTCATTAGTAGTCAACCAGTGGCGATTGCCGACAATTACCCGATATTCATTACCCTGAATTAGAGTACTCGCACGATCGGAATTATCGCCAATTAGCACCCGTGCGGATACGCCCAAGCCGATTTCAGTCCGCGCATCGAGAATAGTCGGTAAAGTTACACCCAATCGCACGGCTTCTTGCCCAATCGCCACCGCTAACGGATGATTGGTAACACTTTCCGCCGCCGCCGCTAGTTGTAATAAATGGCTCGAATCGATCGATTCAGCCGCGATAATATCGGTAACTTGAGGCTTACCCTCAGTCAGCGTCCCCGTCTTGTCGAATACCACCGTATCCAACCGATGCACCGCTTCTAATACATCGCCACCCTTAATCAATAACCCCGACTCCGCCGCAATGCCCGTCCCCACGAGAATCGCTGTGGGCGTGGCTAAACCCAACGCACAGGGGCACGCCACCACCATCACCGCGATCGCGGCTTTAAGCGGCACGAGGGTGGAAACTGGCGGATCTAAATTGGGGTTGTGGATGCCGATAAAATACCAAAATAGACAAGTTAAAATCGCGATCGCCAGTACGCCATAAGTAAAATAACCAGCCACCGTATCGGCTAATCTCTGCACGGGAGCCTTCCGAGTTTGAGCGGCTTCTACTAAAGCAATAATTTGTGCCAGTGTCGTATCGTCACCCGTGCGCGTTACCTCGATCGAAATCGCCCCCGATTGATTCACCGTCCCCGCCGTGACGATCTCCCCTACCTGCTTGAATACTGGCATCGATTCCCCAGTAATTGCCGACTCATCGATCGTCGTCTGACCCCAACGAATCGCCCCGTCAGTGGGGATCTTCTCACCTGGGAGTACCCGCAAATATTCGCCGACTTTAACCTGTTCTACTGGAATTTCGATGGCTTGGGGACGATCTGGATCGGGACTAATCAATCGCGCTGATGTCGGCTGGAGCGATAACAATCGATCGAATGCTGTTGCCGCACGGTGTTTCGCCTGTCGCTCTAAAGTCCGCCCCAGAGTGATAAACCCGATAATCATCACGGGTTCTTCAAAAAAACATTCCCACCCCAAACTTGGCACCACCAGCGCAGCTACACTCGCCGTATAAGACGTAATTATCCCCAACCCCACGAGGGTATTCATATTAGGATTACCATGCCACAAACTGCGCCAGCCATCCGCCAGAATCGATCTACCCGGAAAGGCGATCGCCAGTGTTGCCAAACTCCAATGCCACCAAAAGTTATTTAATACCGCCGCACCACCATGATGCAGGTGAGTAGTCGGTTGCGTAAAATGCCCGACGGCAGATAATACTAGTAAAATTGCTGCGGTAATCAGTTGCAATAATAACTGTTTGGATTCGCGATCTGATTTTTCCTGACGTTGTTGCAGTCGTTTCGATCGATCTTCCGCATCGCTAACCGTGCGGGGTTGCGACGGGAAACCACTGCTCGTCAACTTAGCCGCCAGCTCGATGCCTGTCGATGTTTCTAATGTTACGGCGATCGTGGCTACACCAACGAGCAGATTGACACAGGCAGACTGTACGCCCGATTGAGCCAGCAATTGTTTTTCGACAGCACTCACGCACCCACCACATTTCATCCCCGCGACATCTAGCACGATCGTGGTTGTGGGTTCGGCACTGGTAACTGGTTTTGAAGTACTTGCAATCATACGGGGAATTAAGATTTCCACTCTTAATCTACAACTTTAGGACGAAACCTGCTTTGACTGCTAAAGAGATCGTGCATGGCTGTTGGGTTTCATTCTTCAACCCAACCTACAAATCTGCTCACGTTAGTTATTTAGTCAAGAACCAATTCAGACAGCTCACAACATGCTCAAATGTTTTAAATCCATCATTCTCCGCACACTCTTTCTGCCAATCTTTGCTTGCAAAAGGCGACTCTTTGTAAGTAAATACAAAATACCCTTTTACAAAATCGATTCTCAATACATTCCGATCGTATTCAAATTCTTGATGCTGCGAGATACAGAGAGTAAACATTGAAGTTGCACCATAAAGTCCCTGTGCGTAGGAAGAGATTGCTATTTCTTCTACAAACTGTGCCATTATCAACGTGTCAGAGCTATCGACAGACTGATAAAACTCTACAATCTCGCTCCATTCTCGTCCTTTCATGGCTCACCGCAGCTCCATAATTACAATCGCGATCGTTTGAGAATCGATTCATTGCCGATCGTCGCAATTATATGAGCGAGTGTACCGCCAAATGCGATATAAATTGCAGGTCGGGCATAAGGTCGAACTAATTGCGCCAGCCACGGTTCGATGAAAAAAGCCGATAACAATAAGGGTGGACTCAACAAAATGGCTACAGAACCTAATTGCTGCAACATCCGACACCATTTCACCTCACAAGGTTGAAGGTATAAACCCAATATGACATTTAGCAATCCCGCCCACAATAAATAAACATGTGCCGAGCGAAATAGTAATCGTGGCGTATCGTCCATGCCATATAAATGACCGTGCCACCAGTGCATATATTGTCCTGTTGCCAGAAACACAATGAGTGAGATCGTGCCGACAACAAAATGGATATTCCGCAATCTATTTGGCATTCTGCAAATTCATTAAATTAATTAACTTATAAACAATTCTCGCCCCCACGTTACCATCCCATTCAGCATTTCCTACTTCACAAACATCAAAACCAATTATCTCTCGCCCGCTACGAATTACTTCACGACACAAACAAAAAGCTTGTTCCAATTCTAAACCACCAGGTACCGGAGTCCCCGTACTCGGACATAATTTTGGATCTAATCCATCGGCATCGAAACTAATATAAACTTGTTGCGGCAAATGAGCGATCGCCTCCTGACAGATACTCAGCCAAGTCTTACCTGAATACATCTGTTGTTTGAGCAGTGAATCGTAATAGGCGATCGCACGTCCATTCGATCGTTCGATCGTATCGATTTCTACTTTAGATACATCTCGAATTCCCACTTGTACCAACTTAGAAATCTGGGAAATTTTCAGCGCATTAAACATAATCGACGCATGTGAAAACTCGAAGCCTTCATAAGCATCGCGCAAATCTGAATGAGCGTCTACATGCAAGATGCCATAGTCGGGATATCGATCGGCTAAGGCTTGCATGTAACCTAATGGTACGCTATGGTCGCCACCGATAACACCGACTTTTTTACCAGCCTTCATCGCGGCTTGAGTGCGATCGTACAACCACTGATTTATGTCTTTACCAGCCTGATTTATCTCGGCTAATACTGGGTTTAAATCTGGTTCCAAATCTAGCGATTTACCTTGCTCCAATCGATCGATAATTAAGGCTGCTTGTTGACGATAATAATTATTTTTTGCTAGTATGTCCAGATCGATCGGCGGCATATAGATTCCCCCCTGCCAACCTTGGGGATTGTCGAAATCGTATAAGTCTAATTGCGGTGAAGCGTCAAGAATCTGTTGCGGTGCGGCGGCTGTTCCCGGATTATATGAAACCGTTACTTCCCACGGTACGCCAAACACGATCGTTCGCGCCGAATCGTAATCGAACGGCAAGCCAAATAAATTACCATTAACTTGCCCGACACCACTAGGATCGTAACTATCTAGATTATTCATCTATCCACTCTTACACTATCGACTAGTTACTAGTCTAACCAACTTGAGCCATCGCACGGATTTGGCGCAAGGAACGAATACATGCAGGGCAATCGCAACCGAACATCGCCACCGCAGCATCGCTTTCTTTGTCGCTAAAATTGACAAAAGCATCAGGATTCTTGGCTTCGGCTTGAGCCTTAGCGATGAGAGCGGCTTTGGGATCGTTGCTAGCTAACTGCGAAGATTTGACACAGACGAGTCGGTTGTGAGCGGTGACACAAAATTTGTTATCGACAGCAGGTTTTGTCCCTGCTAGAGCGGGTGCTGTTGCGGTAACGATGGGCAAGATCGCCGTCAGAACAGTCGGTGCCGATAAAAACAGGAGTAAAAATCTTTTCATAAATTAATTAAACTTAAAGATAGAGGCTACTTAAACCCGAACATTAACCGATCGCCGTAAGGTAAGTCAACTGGCAGCTTACCAAAATCTTACCCGTGTCGATCGTCACAATTCTAAATAGGCGCGAGTGTCAGCGATGAAGCTTACACCCTTGGACTTACTTTACTTTCCTTAATGTTCCCAATTTTTGGGCGTTAAGCGTTAGGCGTTAGGTTTTAGGCTTTGGAGTGTTCTATGTTTCTCTGTATTTCCTACTCCCATCTCCCATCTCCCATCTCCCATCTCCCATCTCCCATCTCCCATCTCCCATCTCCCCAACTAACTCAAACCGCCAGACTTAAACTTCTGCCACTGACTCGGCGGTGGTGTTAAAAACTCGTAGGCACCTGAAGCCGCACCGTTAGCTGTCAGCACGATATCGAAAGATAACGAGACGCGTAGCTCTTCTGTTTCATTCATGGTAACCGCGTGACGCTGCTTGGCGGGAAACATTAATAATCTCCCTTCTATGGGTAAATATGCTGCCTGAAGCTGGTTTAAATAGTTATCTTCGGCAATGATATCGGTATTTTCACTACCCAACCCCGGACTCACCTCGTTTACCCGCGCCTCATCGATAAATACCAGTCGCCCCGGATCGTAGGTACCCTCAGCAGGTACTTTAATATAGTAAACCGCACTAATATGCGCCGTATTGTGGCAATGGGCACCAACTTCTTGCTCGGTACGTGAAACGATCGGCCATGCTCGTTGAATATATAAATCTACCTTATTTAGATCTACACCCAGCTCTAATAAATAGTTCGCTGTATGCTGCTCTACTTGCCCGACAATCCACGCAAAATCTGGATTGGTATGAATTTGCTCTACACCATGTAAGTCGCCCGTCCACGCCATTTCTGGGTAGTTGCGGCGTTCGGCACCAGATTGCTCTAGTTGCAATACCGCATCGAGTAAGGTTTGCTGATGTTTGGCGGCATCTGGCAGATCCTCATAATAAATCGCTAGTGGAAACAAAGTCTCGATCGGCATAAAAAATTTTCCTCTAGCTCTAAAAATATTTAGATTTCCCCGATCGAGTTTAGCAACTAGCCGATCGCAATCGCGCCTTTTGCGAATAAATGTGAGCTAGGTAACAACTATCGAGCCATTAATGGGTAAAATGTAGATAGTGGTGCAAATTAAATTCCTGACTAGTCTCAGAATTTAGCACCAATGTCGAGTTAAATACATTTATTTCATGGACTCTAGTGCCCCCTCTGGCAAATCTAAAACCGAACCTCCTCCACAACAGCAGCATAAATGGGGAGAATTCTGGGGTAGCGCGATCGCGATTTTCACGCTAATTTTACCTGTCGCGGCGATCGTTCACTATTCGCCAGCTAGCAGTGTGCAAGCTTTACCAACTTTACCACCAGCAGTAGTCACCGAATGAGCAAATAGACCAATTCGGACGCTGACAAGTAATTAAATGTGACTATATCCAATTCCCGATCCCTAGTAAAATGCAAGCAGGGGCGATTCATGCCTCTGCGTCTTTTTATAAATTGGAGAATTTTGTTTTGGACTTATCGCTCATTCCCGCTCAACCTAAATTTGGGATTATCAATGTTTTAATCGAAATTCCTGCTGGTAGCAAGAATAAGTATGAATTTGATAAAGACATGAATGCAATGGCACTCGATCGGGTGTTATCCTCTTCGGTACAATATCCTTGCGATTACGGTTTCATCCCCAATACCTTAGGTAACGATGGCGATCCGCTTGATGCTATGGTAATAATGGATCAGCCTACTTTTCCAGGTTGTGTGATTGCCTGTCGCCCGATCGGCATGTTAGAAATGATTGATGGTGGCGATCGCGATGAGAAAATTTTGTGCGTCCCCGATAAAGACCCCCGTTATGCAAATGTGACATCGCTCAAAGATATCGCCCAGCACCGTTTGGATGAAATCTCTGAATTTTTTAAAACCTATAAAAATTTAGAAAAAAAAGTCACTGAAATTCTCGGCTGGAAAGATGTCGATGCAGTCATGCCCTTAGTGCAAGAATGCGTTGCAGCAGCGAAGAAATAAACCTTTGTCGTGGGGATGGATCTTTAATCCATCCCCCTTCACGGGGCAAGCTACCCCGCATCCCGATCGAATCCACTTGTCATCCACCAATAACAACCCACCAACAACTATGCAACGCACGTTATTGGCATCTAAAATTCACAGTTGCACGATTACAGATGCTAACCTTCACTACATGGGCAGCATCAGCATCGACGAGCTGTTATTAAAAGCAGTCGGCACGATCCCTTACGAACAAGTGCATGTCGTCAATATCAATAATGGCGAAAGATTTATTACCTACGCGATTGCTGCTGCGGCTGGTTCTGGCGCGATCGAGTTAAATGGAGCCGCCGCGAGATTGGGCGTAAAGGGCGATAAACTAATCGTGATGACTTACGCTCAATTTGAAGCGTCCGAGTGCTTCAAACACCATCCTCAAGTAGTCATCGTAAACGATCGCAATCAAATTATCGAACATAAATCCGAAATCCCAACTGGCTTGGGTTAGGTTTTAGTGAATAGTGAATAGTGGATAGTGGATAGATTTTGGAACGATCCTCTATCTCTGTCAGCCCCCCGTCTCCCATCTCTCATCTCCCATCTTGCTAATAGTTGTCATTTGCTTGCCAATTCTGGTATAGTAGCTTAGAGTCAATTAATGACTATATTTACTAATAAATTCAAATTTACTCCATTACCGAGTGAATTGTGGGCACACTTAGAATAGAGTCGTTTTCTGGGTTATATCGCAGAGAGCTTGCTAGAAAGCAGACTATAAATAGCTTTCACCACCGAACGAGAATTCCGATCGTCCTGGCAATCGGTGGGTTTGGTTGCTGAGTAAACTCAGCAAATCGAGCTAGTAATAAGAATAATTAGCATTTATTGAAACAATCGCAATTTAAATGGCATCTCATGAGCAATCCGCAGCACAAACTGATTCGCCCCTTGACAGGTTATTTCCTCGGTTGGGGAGACGATCGCACGCCACATCGTTACCTTAAACTAGAAACTGACAATCGTGGAGAGCTACTAGTCAAAGTTGCCAAGCAGTTGCGATCGCACATTCAAGATTGGCAACCGGGGATGTTGGTAAATTTACTCACTCAAGAAAAAATCGATCGAGATACAGGTTGTCGGAAAATTAAAGTCAAAGAATTACTTGTAACACCTAGCATTAACATCGATCGATCTGTGAATCTAATTTCCGATCTTATTGTCAGTACTCCAATCGCGCCGATTAAAATTCAAGTCTGTCAAGGTTCTAGTTGTCGCCGTCGCGGTAGTGAGAAAATTTGTCAGATGATGCAAAACCATTTAGAACAAAACGATCTGACAGATAAAGTTCACATTGAATCGGTGAAATGTCTCCACCAATGTAAAGCCGCACCACAGGCGATCGTTAATAGTCCCAGCACGGCAGCAATTCCAGGGAAAACTCACTATCGCCAACTTCAACCCACTCAAGTGCAAGCACTTCTAGCCAAACATTTCCCAATTGCTAGTAAATCGGAGCCGATCGGTTCTAATATAGTCGAGAGAATCGATAATTATTTTCAACAGTGGTCGATTTCTACAGCCGCTGCTTCCTCACAACTCTGAATTTATCCATAATGAAAGATTTAAACCAAGATAAAGCGATCGATATTCTCCGCTCCCTGATGGAATTTGAACTAGCAGGCGTAGTCCGATATACACATTATGCACTGATGGTAACTGGCCCCAACCGAATTCCGATCGTTGATTTTTTTAAAGCGCAGGCAACAGAATCGCTCTTGCACGCCCAGCAAGTAGGTGAAATTCTCACAGGCTTAGAAGGTCATCCCTCGCTGCAAATTGCCCCAATGGAGGAAACCTATAAACATTCGGTTAGAGACATCTTACAAGAGAGTCTAGCCCACGAACGCAATGCCTTGGATATGTACAAAAGACTCCTCGATGTCGTCGAGGATGCGAGCGTTTATCTAGAAGAGTTCGCTCGAACGATGATCGGCACAGAAGAGTTGCATAACATTGAAATTAAAAAAATGTTACGCGATTTTAGCTGATCCGATCGCAATTTTATTTCGCTGTTTGCTAATTAAAAAACTATTTACGTACCATGAACCGAAAATTTAACTGGTTGGCAACAACCACAGGTAGCATTTTAGCCATAATGCTACTGATTACTGGTGCCCAAGCTGCCACACCTAACTCGCCAGCAGCCAATTCTAGCACCACTACGCTCGATTTATCCCAACAAAACCAGCTCATTGCCCTAAGTAGGAAAAAGAAAAAACGGCTCAAGCCCAAAGCCAAAAAAATGGCGACTACCACGCCAGCAACTACCACACCCACAACTACTACAACAGAGTTAACCCAAACAACACCCCCACCCGCTCCGCCAGCACCGACAGCACCCACGCCAGTCGCTCCGCCAGCAGCGACACCACCAGCAGAACCACCCAAAGCAGTAGCTCCAGCTTTTAACCCGTTCTCTCTAACAACAAAACTTAGAGGGGAAGTAATTTTTGGTTTAACTGGCACTGTTGCTGGTGATTACTCACGCAATACTGCCTTAGGGCAGAGAACTAGGCTCGAACTCAAAACCGATATTGGTGGTGGTGCCCTCACTACTCGGCTTCAAGCTGTAGGATTTGGTTTATTCAACAAAAATCCTAATGCAGGTACTAATGCTGTCTCTACCCCGGAAGGTAGCTTAGGCTGGACGGATGGTACGACAAACAGTAGTATTGGCATCGACCAGCTCAAGTATGACTTAGCCCTCTCACCTCAAACACAGATCCTCGTTTCCGCCAATGCTAGTGCAGCCGACGATTTTACTGATACCATTAATCCTTATTTTGATGGTGGTGGTACTGACGGTGCTAATGGTGCAATTTCTCTATTTGGCAATCGTCCCTCGATTTACTTTGCAGTTCAAGGTGCAGGAGCCGCAATTCGGCATAAATTAAGTAATAACACCGAACTCAGTTTGGGCTATTTAGCGCGTAATGGTAATAATCCAGCTCCAGGGAATGGATTATTTGGCGGTGGTTACGGTGCGTTGGCTCAACTCACATTCCAGACTGGGGAAAATTCTAAAGTTGGGGTAACTTATATTCGCAGCTTTAATGCAGATTTTGGTACGGGAAGTACAAATGCCAATTTGGGTGGAATTAGCAATAACTATGGATTACAAGGTTCTTTTCAGTTGTCTCCTCAGTTGACATTAGGCGGTTGGGCTGGCTATACCCAAAATCAAGCTGCTGGTGGCAACAGACAAATCTGGAACTGGGCACTGACGGCTGCGGCACCAGATTTCGGTGGTAAAGGAAATTTAGCTGGATTTTTAATTGGGCAAGAGCCACGAGTTACTGCGTCTAGCATCGATCCTGTCACTGGCAACAACACGACAGACACCAAAGCTGGACTGCATATCGAGGGCTTTTATCAGGTTAAAATCAACGATAGCCTGAGTATCACGCCAGGGATTATTTATCTCACAGCACCCAATCAAGATGCTAATAGTAATGGCGCGGTCATTGGGGCATTACGTTCTACGTTTACGTTTTAATCGATGGAGCTAGCCTAATATTATAAATAGTTGCAAGAGTACTAATTTACTTTTGCAACTATTTTTATATTATTACCAGTCTCGATCGCTCCAGACACAATTTAGCTTGTCAATTCAATACTATGTATCAGTATGCGCTGTTCTATTACAACGAAGTATAATATATTCTATTTAGTATAATTTCTCAATAAAATGATGGAATACTAAAAATAACGATCTCATCCTCCCTCTTTTCTATTCGATTTGTGTCTTCATGCTGATTATCTTGTGTATAACTGCCATCTGTGCTGCGACGATTATGTTTTTTAGCCGTCGGTTACTGAGGTATTTATGGCTGTTGCAAAGAGATGAATACAGCAGAAAGCAGTTTGGCAAGGGTTTGATGGAAAATAATATCTACGATCGCAAAGGAAGTTTGATTGCGACGATTGCTGCTTTAGCGATCGAACTTACTAAAGAGCAGCTCGTCGTTTCCTCGATAATTTCCATCCTCGGAGCCATCGCACTAATTTATCTCGGTTTTTGGGAAAGCGATCCGCGTCTATCAGAATCGGTAAAATTAGATGAAACCACTCGATCTCAGAAAATTTATCATCTATCTTTGAGTTATTACTCGATCGGCTTAGTAATTGCGATCGTTACTATCTATGCGTTAGGTGCTGATAATAATATTGCTTGTTATTGGCTGATTGCCATTATCGCCATCCAATCTGCACCAATTTGGCTGTTGTTGGCAAGTAGTTTATAGCTAACGTCAGCAAAAGTCGATTTTAGCTCATTAATCGGTTTTTAAAAATCGATCGGCAAAAATCCTCGCCATTGCGTCACCACCACCCGCACCACCGATGCGCTCTAGTCCATTTTCCCGACATTGCTGGAGATATTCTTTATCCCCTAAAGTACGTTGAATGGCTTGCGCCGCTTGAGAAATTGTTTCCGCCGTCGCAGGTTTATTCCCAATAGTTTGAATGGATGAACCTAATAGCCGCATTTGCGCTTCGGCGAAAGTATAGGTAAACTGAGGGCCAGCACCAGGAATTTGAATAATTGGCTTGCCTAATCCGACGGCTTGTTCGATCGCAGTTCCCGCCATCCCCGCCACTAAATCGCACTGATGTAAAATATCCGCAAAGGCATCATAAATGCAGCGTAACTTGAGTTGATGTTCGGAATGAGTCAAATCGCCTGTGGCATGATATTCCCACCCGCTAGCGGCTGCTACCTGCTGGAGCGGAATCGTACCAGTCGCATCAGGCACGCATAAATTCGGCGTGACAGCGGCACAAAACTGAATCCCATCTGGAAATAAAGGTGTTGTCGCGATCGCCAGATCGAGCAATAATTGTAAATTATTTCCAGCTTCAGGCAATCTACTTCCAGGCAATAAGGCAACTAGAGGTACGGGCGATAATTGGAGATCTTTTCCGGTAATTTCCAAGGCATCCATCGCGGGAAACCCCACAAAGATGGCTTTATCGTAACCCTGTTGATTTAACAGCTCTGCTGTATATCGATCGCGTGTGAATATCTGCTGACAGCGACCGGATTTTAGCAGCCATTCAGTAAGTTTGGGGTACTGCATTTTATTTTCGTAATATGCCGAACTCGATACCATAAATGAGATATATGGTTTACCTGTGAGGTAGGCACCAAGTAACACTACTACATCGCCGACGGCAAAAATCGCTTCACAATCATCGCCATATTTACGAATAGCCTGAATCTGTCGCCATAGCAAGGTAAATAAACCCGATCTAATGTCTTCTAGTAGTTTAAACCGATCGTTATAAACAAAACCACCTGAAGGTAAAGCTTCGGTTGGGCCGATAATATTGATGTTTAAGTTACGATAAGCATTACCATAACCAACGATCGGCATTGCACCGATTTCTAGCTGTGGTTGTTGTTGGCGTAAGGCTTTGACTATTTGAATGGCGTTAAGATCTTCGCCATGTCCGTTGCTGATGAATAAAACTTTTTTAGTTGGTTGTTGTAAGTCTGAACTATTCATGTTTAACCGCAGAGGCGCAGAGAGCGCAGAGAGAAGAGAGAAAGACTAGGTTAACAGTTTATAATATAATTCTTCGGTTTTAATTAACATCCGATCGAGTGCAAAATACTCTTCATACCTTGCCCTGCCATTTCGCGCAAATTCATTGACTAATTCTGGCCGATCGAGTAAATGCTGTATTTTATCAGCTAATGTATCTACATCTTTGGGCGGAATTAGAAAACCCGTTTTACCATCAACAATTTGTTCGACAATACCACCGATTGTGGTGCCAATTGCCGCTTTTTGTTGAGCCATTGCTTCTGCACAGGCTAAACTACATGCTTCTTGGAGCGAGGGTAAAACAAAGAAGTTAAATAAGCTCATCAATTCTGGTAAATCGTTAACATATCCAGCAAAGATAGTCCGATCGGCAACTCCTAAATCTTGAGCTTGTTGTTTGAGTTGTTGCTCTAATTCTCCCACACCAGCGATAACTAATCGTAAGTTGGGTTTATCTTTAGCTACTCGTGCAAATGCTTGTAATAAGTAAGTCAATCCTTTGGCTTCAGCTAGTCTGGCAGCGGTACCAATAATTGTTTGAGTGCTGGGATCTAATTGAAATTGATATGCTAAAGAATCGATTTTAGATCGATCGAGTGTTGGTGTCGGTACACCGTTATAAATCATCTCTAGCTTGGCTGGATTCATGCCAAGTTTGACTAGAATATCGGACTCAGTTTGACAAACAGAAATTACCTTAGTTGCCCAGAGATTCGCAAACAAACAGGCGAGGCGATAGCTAACATCTGCGCTGGCTCCATGATAGCCATGTACGGTAAATACGATCGGCAATTTGGGAAATAATAACCGCACAGGAATCATTAATTCGTGTGCGCCATGTACGTGAATGAGATCGATAGACTGACGTTTTTGAGCGGCTTTAATTCCGGCAATTAGTTCGCGCAAACCTTTGAAAAAGTTGCGTTCCCAGGCGGTAAATTCACAGTAGGTAAGCTGCTGTTCTAAAAAAGGTGGTAAACCCTTTCCTGTCGGTGCGAGTAATGTTATCCGATAACGATGCTGAAATTCTTTGACGAGACTTAATGCCTGTCTTTCGGTGCCACCCTGATTTAGATAAGGTAAAATGTAAACCAAATGTTTGGTATTTACCATACTTAATGTAGGGTGGGCACTGCCCACCAATTAGGGTTTAAATATTGACAAAATTGAATGAACATCGCCGATGATTTAATTGGTGGGCACTGCCCACCCTACGGAACTACTATAGACCCCAACTTCCTTCAAGAAGTTGGGAACCTAACACCACAGTATTGTTAATGAGAAAGTGCTTGCAATACTCCTACACTAGTTTGAATCGGAACGATATTTAATGTATCGGGAGTCGCACAGAATTTGAGATCGGCAAAACATTCGAGTCTTACCAACCGTTGTCCGTGACTGGCGAGATAGAATAAGTCCAAAAGATTATCTTTCCACTGGCGATATAAGGCGATCGAACCTACTAGTTCATCATTACCAGCAACTTCGGCTAACGGGACACCTAATTTAGTAATAATACTATCGGCGATCGCGCCCGCACACACGGTATCCTCTAAAGAGTAATCTCCTTCCCATCCCGATCCTACCATCCAGACTGTCTCTGGTTCCTGGGAAAGCACATAATCGACGATCGCCTGACGATTGACTAAAGCTGCGGCGAGGACGATTTTCGCGTCTTGTACGCGCTGTAAGGTACGAGTACCGTTAGTGGTACTGATAAATAAGCGTTTACCCTTGACTACTTCTGGCGTGCAGTCTAATGGCGAATTTCCCAAATCGCAGCCAGCGACTTTCGCACCACCCCGCTCTCCACCGCGCAAACGTAGTTCTGGTGCCCACTTGTCACTCACTTTCATCAACGTATCCATATCGCTAAAAGCTTGAATTGCCTCGGCTCCAGAGTTAAGTGCTGCGGAGATGGTTGAGGTTGCTCGTAGTACGTCAATCGCAATTGCACAGACAGGGAGTTCGTTGGCGGGCGTACGTTCGGGAGTATGGTAGGTATATAGTTTCACAGTTTAAGAGAGAAATATTTCTGGTTCGCGGGGGTATGATGCACCCTCGATCGATCTTAATCTTAGTCGTACCCTAAAACATCTGGTAATTCTAAAAATAGATGGTCAGCCCGATCGATCTCCGATATCATTTTGTTAGATCGGGATTTATGTGTTAATTGATAGAGTTAGACTGATGGAATAGATAGTATTTATCCTTATTTTTTTTGCTACTGTAAGCTGAGAGTGTTAGCTACGAGTCAGTCGATGATTTTTAATTTGAACGCCACACTCTTTGAGTCGTCGCTCCCACCCTTGTCGATTGCCGATGGTTTTAGTTTCGCTAAATAGTCCCGCTTTCTCTTCGGCTTTGGTGAATTTGGCAAATTTTGAGTAGAGGGAATGATCGGGACTGAGGAATGTTTCTTTGCGATGTAGGATCGGGGGGTTATCTTGTTTTGAGTAATCGCGGAATGTCAGGCTTAAATCTCTAAGATCGATTAAAATTGCCCATTGTAAGGCTGGATGAGCGACGGGTTCAAAGTCAGGGTAATATAGGTAAGAAATACAGGGCTTTTCGGTATGGAATTTGATAATATTTGCATCTTCCGTACCACCGATATTGCGACTGGCACAGCCTTCATACAATCTGAGTTTGGGATCGATTTCATTGAGAGCGGAAATATGGACGTAGAGTGCTGTAGGTAATAATTTACCGATGTTGTTCTGCTGACAAGCTTTCTTTATTACACCCGGTTCCCCAATTTTAAATAATAACCTGTCGGCAACTTCGCAGGCTTCTTCATAGTTACCAAAGAAGGCTTTAATATCTGCTCGAATCGATGCCGATAAATTTCGCAAGCTGCGGCTTTGTCCAAACTGCGATAGAGCTAAGTATACTTGTACATCTAACGATCGTTGATACGCGATCGCATCCCATTCAGCTTCATCTGTAGCCGTTAAAATAATCTGAAACGCGCGTTTTAAACTGCCAAATTCTGTGACTAAATCTGATTCGGCTGCCAGTTCGCCTTTAATTGGCAGCCGTCCCCGTTGACTAACAAATTCCATCAGTGGTGCGAGTTGAATTTGATAGTCTTCAAATCGCTTACTCTCAATTCGCACGCGCGGCGTACTCATCCGCATATATAGTCGTGCGGCTCGAAAACTTTCAGCTTGAGATTCGTCTCGAAATACTAAAAATATCCCTAGTCCCATCGGAATTGAATCGACAGCTAAAACTCGATCGATATATTCTTTTAATTCGATCTGTTGATAATATTTCTGAAAGGTATTCCGCTTAGTTAAAATGCCATCGCTATAAGCTAACATCCCGCTCAGATCGTTGACTAAAATCTGTGCGGCGACAATTAACACACCTTGCGCCAATTCCCAAGCATGACTTAATGCTCGATCGCGTTCGATCGGATCTTCGATGACATTAATGATATAGCTTAAATTAACAATATCAGCCGATCGAATCTCATCATCTGGAAAATAATAAGGATCCCATCCCTCGCAGTTATAGCCCGATGATTTCAATCTTTTGACATCGCCACCAACCCCACAACCATAGTCAAAAATAGTTGTATCTGTCGTAATAATACCCGACTCGATCGCGAGTCTCACCGGACGAGATAATTCTACCCGCGTCATGGCGGCGCGATGTCGTTCTACTTCTACTGCAATCGGTATTTGTGACATTGGTTAGGCTTTAGGTATTAGGCTTTAGGTACTAGGTATTGGGTATGAGGTATGAGGTATGAGGTTTTGGGCTATTTACTAGTGGGATTGGGCGGGTTTGAATTAGATTTTTGGTGTGAGCGATATTTGTTGCATAAACTCGCCCCTACAGATCTTGGTATTACTTGCCGACTTGAATTAATTCGACTTTATAGCCAGTCGGATCTTCCACGAAGGCGATTACCGTTGTCCCGTGATTCATCGCACCGGGAGCGCGAATTACTTTTCCGCCTTTAGCCGCAATTGCATCGCAGGTAGCGTAGATATCATCCACCCCGATCGCGACATGACCGTAGGCATCGCCGATCGTGTAGGCTGAAGTATCCCAATTATGAGTCAATTCGATGACCGTATTGTCCGATTCTGTCCCATAACCGACAAAAGCTAGGGTAAACTTGCCATCGGGAAAATCTTGTTTGCGGAGTAGCTTCATGCCTAAAACCTCGCAGTAGAACTGAATTGAAGCTGCTAAATCGCCGACTCGGAGCATTGTGTGTAATAACCGCATCGCCTTGTTTAAAAATTTGGTGACTAATTTTGCTATTTAAGGTGTCGTCAGGGCGTATGATAACCTGTTGGCACCAATTGTTGCCGAGGAACGGATAATTAGGGTGTCAAGCTACATTAGTTTACGGAAGGATCGACTACCTACGGTAGGCTATGCCAACGCAATCCAAAAATGAGGGAATGACTATGAATATGCCAGATATGGCGATTGCGGAAATTCGAGCCAGAGAGATTCTCGATTCTCGCGGTCGCCCGACAGTAGAAGCGGAAGTATACTTAGCCAATGGTGGATTTGGGCTAGCTCAAGTCCCTAGTGGTGCCTCGACAGGCAGTTTTGAAGCTCATGAATTGCGGGATGACGATCCCAGTCGCTATGGGGGTAAAGGTGTCCTCAAAGCTGTTGCCAATATTCAGGATAAAATCGCGCCAGCTCTAGAAGGAATGGATGGTTTCGATCAAATCGCGATCGATCGATCGATGATTGAATTAGATGGTACGCCAACTAAATCTAAACTAGGGGCTAATGCTATTCTAGCGGTATCTTTAGCTAATTCCAAAGCTGTTGCTAATGCTCTGGGAGTGCCGCTCTACCGTTATTTAGGCGGCCCACTGGCTAACTTATTGCCAGTACCATTGATGAATGTAATCAATGGTGGCTCTCATGCTGCCAATAACATTGATTTTCAAGAATTTATGATCGTGCCTGTGGGTGCGACTTCCTTTAAAGAAGCTCTGCGGTGGGGAGCCGAAGTATTTGCCTCTCTGAGCAAAGTTTTAGACGAAAAGGGTCTTCTGACTGGTGTGGGCGATGAAGGTGGCTTTGCGCCCAATTTAGAGTCCAATCAGGCATCATTGGAATTGCTCATGGCGGCGATCGAATCGGCTGGCTACAAACCTGGGGAACAAGTTGCCCTCGCGCTAGATGTCGCGGCGAGTGAATTCTACCAAGATGGTAGCTATATCTACGACGGTAGCAGCCATACCCCTGGTGAATTTATCGACTATTTAGCCGATTTAACTACCAAATATCCGATTATCTCGATCGAAGATGGTTTACATGAGGATGATTGGGCAAACTGGCAATTACTCACCCAAAAAATTGGCTCGAAAGTCCAACTAGTCGGCGACGATTTATTTGTGACTAATACCGAACGCTTGCGCCAAGGGATCGACCAAAAATCGGCGAATGCTATTTTAATTAAACTCAACCAAATCGGTACTCTTACCGAAACCCTCCAAACGATCGATCTGGCTACTCGCAATAGCTTTAAATCGATTATCAGTCATCGCTCTGGTGAAACTGAAGATACCACCATCGCCGATTTAGCCGTCGCAACTCGCGCGGGACAAATCAAGACTGGTTCGTTATGCCGCAGCGAACGGGTGGCAAAATACAACCGCCTGTTACGGATCGAAGATGAATTAGGCGATCTGGCGATTTACGCTGGCTTAGAATAATCGACTGAGTTTTCTTTAATTTATCTACAGCAGGAGGGGTAATTCATGAGTTGCCCCTCCTGTTATTTTTATGGCTGTGATTCCTGAAATTATTGCCTAGTTTAAGTTCTGTTCGCACAACCCAAAGAAAACTCGTAACAACCCCAGTAAGATCGACATTTCCCCAATTCCATGTAATAGCGATTCAGACACCACGCCATCTACTTGCAGCCGATAAAACTTCCAGCCCTCACCATTGGTGACAATTCCATAAATTGCGATCTCTCGCCCCAATTGTCGATTCACCCACTGACAAGCCTGCATTTCTACCAGACACTGTGCCGCTCCCTGCTCAAAGTTATCCTTCTTCGCCTCAATCGCACATACATAAGGTGCTTCTAGATAGCCCCGCCGCTCGGCAATTAAATAGTCTGCATTACCGCAAGTTTTCTCACCTTCTAGGTAGGCACCTTTCCACACCTTCAATCGATCGAATCCCTCCAATCCTTCCTCACAAATCGCATCGATTAGCAATGTCTTAGATACTTCTAAACTCTCTAGATCGAACCTGCTGAGGCGATCGAGTCTTTGTTTGAAAAAGTCACTAATAGCTACGGGTTCAGCCTCGATCGACCACCTCTCTAGCTCCAGCAATCCCAACTGTTTAAAGGCTTCTTTATAAGTAAAACTCGAAAAACTTTTTTTTCGTTCTGGGGTTGTCTGAATCATCAGATTCATCCTCGACTTATAGGTGTAATAAATGTCATTGAATCCCCACTACCATAAGCAATCCTTAGGTGGCGGAACTGCTAAACAACGATCGGGATTATTTTTGTTTTCAGATGATTTCTCGGTTCCTGATGGGTTGACTGATGGAGTTGGTGTAGTTGCAGGTGTTGGAATCGGTGAAGGTGAAGGTGTAGTTGCAGGCGTTGGAATCGGTGAAGGTGAAGGTGTCGGAACTTCGATCGGTACTGGCGATTCAGATGGGTTAGGTGTGGGTGTAGGTGTAGGTGTCGGTGTCGGTGTGGGTGTCGGTGTGGGTGTTGGGGTAGCTACTGGCGAACGCCCGACTTTGGGTGTAGGTGTGGCGATGGGTGTGGGTAGCTTAGTCACCGATGGACTCGGCTTCGGCTGAGGTGTGGCTATTGGCGCGTTACAGCTACCGACTTGATTATTGTAAACCCAGCCAGTCGATCGATCCGCCATCTGGATTTGAATAAAGGCATCTTGTTCGTTTAGATAGACAACTTTAGTACCCCGTGGGAGGCTGACTTGAATTTTGCCATCTCGCTGAGGTTGCGATCGCACTCGCGTTGAAGGTAAATCTGTAGGTGTGGCGATCCGACACAGATCTGATTTAACATCGGTAGCAAAATCTCGTTGATTTAATAGGATCTTGCTAAACCAGGCAAAACTGGCGACTGCGGCTAAAATTGAGGCAATTCCAGCGACGAGCGGAAAGTAGCTTCGCGTGGGGGATGGTGCTACCTGCGATTTCGCGCCTGGTGGCGTGGTGAAAGTCGTCCGTGGTGCAACAGTAGTTGCCTTTGATTCGATACTTTGATGCTGGGGTGCTGTGACGGGTGGTGTCTGGACGTATGTAGCGCGCGGGGCAGATGCGCCCGTAATTAAGCCCTGAAGGGCTTGGAGAGCCTCTGTAGCTGTATGATAGCGATCTTTGAAGTGATAGCGCGTCATCCGCTGTACGATGGCAATTAGGCGGGGATTAGCTGCTGTGAGATGTTCCCATTTAAGTTCTCCCGTCCGATCGTCGCTGGTTAAATCGTAAGGATTGACACCCGTTAGAGCTTGAATCGCGATCGCCCCCAATCCATAGAGATCGCTGCTAGCGCGAGGATTGCCAGAGGCTTGTTCGCTCGGCATATAGCCAGGGGTGCCGATGGCAACTGTCATCGTCTGTTGTGCGTTTGGGGCGTGCTGATTGCGGACTTGTTTGATCGCTCCAAAGTCGATTAGAATCAGGCGGCGATCGGCTTGGCGACGCATAATGTTATCGGGCTTAATATCGCGATGAATTACGCCCTGAGAGTGGATAAATACTAAAATATCCAAAATCTCTTGGAGGAGTTCGATAACTTGCTGTTCGCCCCACTTGGTACTATCTTTAAGTTCGGCAGATAGCGGATGTCCGGGGATGTATTCTTGAACTAAATAAAATTCTTTTTGCTCTTCAAAGTTGGCAAGTAACCGGGGAATCCGATCGTGATTGCCCAATTGCTGCAAGACAATTGCTTCTTTCTCAAACAGTTTGCGGGCGATATCTAATATCGATCGATCCGCACTAGCTGGTTTGAGATGTTTGAGTACGCATTTAGGATTCCCCGGTAGGTGCAAGTCTTCGGTAATATAAGTTTGCCCGAAGCCCCCAACACCTAAGATTTGGAGTACGCGATAATGTCCCGCTAGTAACTGACCGATCATTGTAATAAACCTATCTCCTCAGATAACTCAACTTTACCCTTGTATTGACTAATTGACGAGATACTTGACATTTATGTTGGTGGATATATGAGCGCGATCGGCATCAAAATTCACAATCTGGTACTCTTAAATCTGCTGGGATCGCCGAGCCTTAGGCATTACTCCTGAAGTTTGTGAATTTGGTCGATCGCCCAACTGGGGCAACCCCGCTGAATTTGCGTAACTTTCCGATTTAGCTCTTGCCCTTGTCCGTTTGTCAATACCTCTGTCAATGTAGTTCGATCGCCTTCTTGCAGATATTTAGCCAATACAGTCATGGCTTTATACTTGAGTTGAGCCTGACGTTGTGCCATTGACAGCTCTGGTTTAGTCGGTGTGGGCGATGGAGTTGCTACAGGTTCGATGGGTACGGCTGCGACAGCGTTTGGCTCTGGCGTGGGCGTGGGGATCTTGACTGGTTGTGGTGCTGGTGGCAGCACATTTTCGTCAATGGTATTGCCACTGAGCAGTTCGCCAATATTATAGATGCCCTCGATCCGATCGACATCTTCACTATCCTCGGTATTAAAGGTATTCAAGTATGACTCTAAATCTAGCTCTTCGATCGGTTCCACCCACTTTAATCGCTCGGTATCCTCGTTAGGAACTCTGGTAGCTGCCGATTTTAATGGTGTCGAGCTGCCTATCGTCAGATTTCGGCTAGATAAAAGGATGTTTGAATCGATTGGTACCGATCGATTTGTCGGTGAAGTTTGAGGTGGTTCTAATGTGAATGATGAAGTCGAATTAGTCGGTTTTGGTTCTGTTTGCTGGCGGTCCAGCGCATCGAGCCAAACTACATACTCTTCTGGTTCGATCGCGATTTCTCCCCGTTCGGTGGTAATGACAAAGTTCCCCTGTTTGGGCTGTAAATCTCTAATTAGGTACCAATTACCTTTGGTAAAGGTTAGCACGTCGATGGGCGGATTGGGCTGGTTGAGCTGATAGCGTTTGTGGTTCCACCAAACTTTCCATAACTTAATTACTTCGGTATAATTTACTTTATAAGTATCGGGAACCTGATAAAGATGGTGTTCGCTAAATTCTGGATGAGAGGACTTTTGCCTATTAATAAAGCCTAGTTCCATCAATGCTTCGAGAATACTCGGTCTGTAGACTGAGTTGTTACTAATCAGCACCTTTCGCTGCCACTGATTTACTTGCTTACTAATACCGAGTAATTTACCATCACGATCGCTCAACCTAATCGAGGTATCGGTATATTCTAGCTTTAAGTTTTGGCTGGAGATGAAGTGTTTTTGACCTTGGGCAAAATATCCAACGATCTGGGTTTCTTCATTGGTAAGATTCAAAGTTCGATTGGATATATAATCTGTGTCTGCCATAGGGTCTCACCAGCCAACATTACGCTAATATAGTTATTAAATCTCAGTTTGGTTACGACTTGGTTGTCGTGACAATTTCGATCTCCAGACATTGGAGCTTTCGTTCCCTAATTTTAGCCACTCAAATTTGCGATCGTGCAGTGGGTTCGGCAACTTTGAGTATTTTGACGTAACATCTCCTCTGGGGAGACGGGAAGACGGGAAGACGGGGGGACGGGGGTTCAATTTCCTAAAACCTAAAGCCTAAAACCCAAAACCTAAAGCCTAACACCTAACACCTGTTATACTAGAAAGGCTGTGCCTAAATATATATACTACTATGGCAGTTCCTAAGAAGAAAACATCTAAATCTAAACGTGACAAACGTCGCGCGACTTGGCGCAACAAAGCCGCAATCCAAGCTAAAAAAGCACTATCATTGGGTAAATCCGTGCTGACAGGCAGATCTACTAGCTTTGTCTATCCTCAGCCTGATGAAGAAGACGCTGCGGAATAAGTCTCTGACGATCGGATCGTCCAGAAAGCAAAATTAGCAAATCCCCCACATCAATATTACTCAATAGCAATTAAAGTTGTGGGGATTCGCTAGCCTAAAAAATCTCGAATGCTGGAATTGTTAAATTTAGATCGATCGAACTGTTGCCAATAACAGCCTGAGTTGAAGCCCAAATATTCGAGCGTGGTATTAGTTAGCTCGGCACTAAATGAGTTTTAATCTCAAGCAGCATGTCTGAAGAGCGGTTAGTTTGGCAAAGCGGTGTAAAGCAGATAGAATCTCGACACCACCGATGCTGCTAAATTTATAAAATTCTCCAAATAAATGGGTAACGGTAAGGTTGGTCGGGATTATTTAACGTTGCTAAAATCCCGAAAATTGGCGGTACTAAAGTAAAAATTCCCAAGGCTCCACCGATTAAGAAGTTCAGGGGAATTGTAAAAAACAGTACTGTGAAAAAAGCAATCATCCCGGCAGAAATCGCACCGTACAGCCAAATATTAAAGTGATAATTAAGTGTTTCTTTGGCAGTTTCTTTAATAACTGGATCGTCAAATAATATCAAAATTACTAATGGAATTGCTGAAGTAAATAGCAACGAACCTAAAAAAATCGAACCGTGGCACAACAAAGAAAATAGTTTCCGTTTGCCACTACTACCACGTTCTCCAGAGTCAATCATTTTAAATCCTCAACGGTAATCTATATTTAGATGTGTTTGTATTAACTCTAGCATAGCCTACAGCGATTTAGTAGTACGCTTTTCCTGGGTGGAAATCCACAACTTCTCAAGATGAAACAATTTTACCCAATTAACTTTCATACAATAGAGTGGCGTTAGCATCGCGCTCACCCCCATCTCGACATGGCTCCTAGATCTGGCAATAATTCTTATCCTTACGAATATCAACGATTTGGCTTTACCTTGCTACTTGTCGGTCAAGTTTGGTTACATTTAATTCAGTGTAAGACATGCTGGCGTAAGATCTCCGAGCATTTGTTCAAAACTGGCCCAGCATCGATGATTCCCGTGCTGTTGGCAAATTTTATGGCGGGGATTATTTTTACAATTCAGACAGCCAGACAGCTAGAGCCGACGGGTATTATCAATTCGGTTGGGGGCGTATTTGCGCTCGCCTTTTGTCAAGAACTCGCACCGATTTTGACAGCTTGCGTCGTTGCTGGGCAAGTGAGTTCGGCATTTGCCGCAGAAATTGGCGCGATGAAAGTCAGCGAGCAAATCGATGCACTATATACGCTCAGAACCGATCCGATCGATTATTTAGTTTTACCACGAGTACTCGCCTGTAGCGCGATGGTACCGATTCTGATCGTGCTGGGTTCGGTTTGCGGCATCTTGGGGGGCGTTTTTGCCGCAGCACAATTTTACCAATTACCACCTGCAATTTTTTTAGATTCCGCTCGTAGCTCTCTCAAAGCCGCCGATATTATCAATTTGGCAGTTAAAGGCGTACTGTTTGGGGTGGCTATTGGCACTGTGGGCTGCGGCTGGGGGATGACGACTTACGGGGGGGTCAAACAAGTTGGCGAGTCGGCGACAGCGGCTGTCATCGTCTCTGGAATGGCGATTTTCGCGATCGATCTGGGCATGACGTTGCTATTTGGCGATGTCATATTTGGCAAGCATAATTGAGATCTAGATAGATTTAACCGCAGCGATTTGCGCTCTCTGCGCCTTTGCGGTTAAATCTATCAGTATTTAAATACTAATAAGCACGGAAATAATTTAGGATTGCTATAT
>NZ_JANYJC010000135.1 GCF_025361915.1 Chamaesiphon sp. GL140_3_metabinner_50 | reverse complement strand
AAAAAGAGAATCGAATATTACTTATTTAATGGGACGCAAATTCAACGAAATTATGCAGCTCTTTATTTTAAACGACTGGGTGAAATAAGTCTTTTAGCTAAAGCAGTGGAAATGGGCTGTATCGATCGCGTTCAAGCATTTTCTAAATAGCAGCGACCGCTATTAAATTGAAACATTATCTAGTTGGGAATAAATGACCAACAGCCGAGACAGATAATTGCGGTTCGGGATCGCAGACATATTCAACTAAAATATCTCGATGTCCGTACTTAGCATACAATGTTGCATCAATTCCCGATCGGATCGATCGCTATCTAATACTACTCCATTCTCAAAAGCGATATATTGTCCTTGATACTGAGACAGCAATTCTGGTTTGGCTGCTTGATATAGGTGTTGTTGATGTAGTAGGTATTCGATCCGCTCTGGCTCGATGGATTCGAGATGATTTGAGGTCATAACGATTTGTCGATTTACTAACAATATGTTCTAATTTTATCCTCTTATCGGTCGATTCTGGGCATAATTGAAATAATCCAAAATCCAAAATAAGATGGCTGAATATCAAAAAATAGAGTACCGCATTGGTAAAGACGGCAAAGTCACCGAAACCGTCATCAATGGCAACGGCGAAACCTGCACCCTCGCCACCCAGGATATCGAAGCATCCTTGGGAAAAGTCGAATCGCGGGAACTATTACCCGAATATCACGATGGTGCGGATAATTTCCTCGTTGACGAACAGTCTCAATCTAACGAAAATCGAGGATAGTCGAGATGGAGCCAGAATTAATCAGTGGGTTGGTGGGGACTTTCACGAGTATCGCGACATTAGGATTCTTTTACTGGAGATCGCTTAAAATTGCGAAAGCTAGTCGAGTAGCATTAGAATCGCGCTTTAATCAGGAAATTACTGCTTTAAAAGAGCGATCGCAAGCAACTGAATCAGCCTTACAATCTAAACTAACTGAGGTAACATCTCGACTTCAAGCTAGTGAAGTTACAAGCGCAAAGTTAGCAGCAGAAATCATCGCGCTGACACAACAATGTCAGCGATTGCGAGAAGAATTGAAGACACAAGCAGCGCAAGTACAAGCAGATGCGATCGATGGTGGATTCGAGCAGATTCAAACTCTATTAACTCAATACCCCAGCGTGCGAAAGATGGTAGAAAGTCAACCAGATTTACCCGCTCGAAATATCGTCGCTTTATTAACATCTCTTGAAAACCTCATTAAATTTTGGGAGTGTCAATCGATCGGCAAACCGTGGGAAATGGTGCCATACGACCCCCAGATTCATCAAAGCGATATTGGGGATATCCAAACAGGTGAATCGGTTTACGTGCGGTTTGTCGGCTATTGTAAGGGCGATCGGATCTTAATTCCTGCCAAGGTTAGCCGGACATTACCAACGAGAGCAAAATCATGACGGCAATCGCGATCGATTTTGGCACCAGCAACACTGTAGTCAGTATGATAGAACCTGATACCCAAACGCCGAAAACATTGCGGTTTCCTAGTTTGTCGCGGGTATTTAGTTTGGGCGATCCGATCGGCAAAAGTGCAGAGATCGCGGTTATTCCGAGCTTGGTATATGTGGGTAATGGGCGAGAAATTATCATTGGGGAGAAGGTGCGGTCGCAGCGATTGGGACTATCGCAACCACAGCGGTTTTTTCGGGCGTTCAAACGCGATTTGGCAGCAGATTTTCAGATCCCACCACGGACGATCGAGGATAATATATATGATTCTCATGCTGTGGCGATCGAATTTCTGACTCAGATTTGGCAGGAAGTTTTAGCAGCAAATATCGAACCATCTTTAGTTATTTTTACAGTTCCCGTCGGTACGTTCGAGCGGTATTTAGATTGGTTTAAAGATGTCGCCATCGAGTTAAAATTACCGACGGTTAAATTTGTCGATGAATCCACTGCTGCGGCTTTGGGTTATGCGGTACAACGTCCGGGTTCGATCGTGTTAGTGGCTGATTTTGGTGGGGGGACGCTGGATTTAAGTTTAGTGAGAACTTCGCCGTTGGTTGCGGATGATGTCAAATTGCAGGCGGAGGTATTAGCCAAGACAGATGTATATGTGGGTGGGGAAGATATCGATCGGTGGATTATTGAAGATTATTTAGTAAAATTAAATAGCGATAGAGAAACCATCGGCGAAGTCGGCTGGCAGAATTTACTCGCAATTGCCGAACGATTAAAAATTCGGTTGACTAACGATACCGACGCGCGAGAAAGTTGGTTAGATGAGAATACATTTATGTCCTACGATCTGAGTTTAGATCGATCGCAGTTAGAGGAGTTGTTAGAACAGCGACAATTACTCGAACAGTTTCGGGATGCGATCGATGAAATTCTCACTCTCGGTTTGCGAAAAGGCGTGCAAAAATCCGATATCGAACAGATTTTACTAGTCGGTGGGAGCTGTCAGATTCAGGCGATTCAACAACTATTTACCTCTTATTTTGGCAGACAACGGGTGCAGATCCACAAACCCTTTGAAGCCGTCGCTCATGGAGCCTTGGCTCTCACCCAAATTGCGGGATTAGAAGATTATCTCCGACATGGATATTGCATCCGGCTGTGGGAACCCTACACTCGGACATATAATTATTTTCCCCTGTTTGAAGCTGGCATTAAATACCCCTGTGAACGCGAGGAACCGCTGACTCTCCAAGTCGCCATCGAGGGGCAAACCGAACTGCGCTTAGATATTGGTGAAATTGCCGAAATTAGCACCGCCGAAGTCACTTATGACCTGCAGGGGAGGATGAATAGTAGTCCGGTGAATAAACAATCTCAATATCGATCGTTAGAACGCGAACGCAATTCTGTTTGTTTGGCGAGATTAGAGCCACCAGGGGAATTAGGAATCGATCGGATTGCTGTAGAATTTGCAGTAACGGAACATCGAATATTAGTGGTAACGGTGACGGATTTATTGACGAATAGAGTTTTGGTGAAGGAGGGTTCGATTGCTAAATTAAGTTAAACGATCGAGAGCCAAATTAGTAATAAAAATCTAGCTAGATCGTGCAGATCGTCGCTCGACTAATTGTACTGCCAGATCGATCGCCGCCCCCATGCTCCGCGCATCCGCAATTCCCAACCCGGCAATATCAAAAGCCGTCCCATGATCTGGCGAAGTTCTCACAAATGGTAACCCGATCGTGGTATTAATCGCCCGATCGAATGCCATTAACTTCACCGGAATCAAGCCTTGATCGTGATAGAGAGCCAGATAAGCATCCGCAGCTTGCGGCTGAGAATGAGTCCCAAACCAAGCTTGTCCCGGTTTCACCCACATGGTATCTGGCGGTAACAAGCCCAGCAATTTGTACTGTGGATACACCTGTCGCTGTTCCTCCAACCATCGATCCATCCATTCCACCTCTTCCCGCCCCAACTGTCCCCCCTCGCCACTGTGCGGATTTAAGCCCGCGATCGCGATCGTCCCAGATTCTAGCCCAAAATCCGCCTGTAAACACTCTACCAATAACCCCAACTTGAGACTCAGCAATGCTGGTGTCAAAGCCGCAGACACCTGCGCCACCGGAATATGTGTCGTCGCTAACAATGCTCTCAACGTCCAGCCAGTATGGGGAGAGACACCCACAAACATCATCCCAAAGCGGTCTAGATTCGCGCGGAGCGCGAGTAATTCGGTTTGACCTGGAAAATGATGTCCAGCCGCCAACCACGCCGATTTGGCGATCGGAGCCGTCACGATCGCCTCAAATTCACCCGCCAACGTCCGATCGATCGCCGCATCTAAATAAGCAAAACTCGCCGCACCACTCGCCGCATTACCCTGTCCCAATTTCACCCCATCTCGAATCGCTGGAGGTAGTGGGAGATCGATAATATTTAAGTCAGCGGGATTAGCTAACATATTTGCTGGCATCTGCTCGCACAATTGCTGATAACGATCGATTAATAAGTCCAAATCGCCCAGCACCGTCAGATCGCACTCAGCCCCAGATCGCGCAGCTAAAGCCTTGAGAATCACCTCCGTCCCAATTCCCGCCGGATCGCCTAATGTCATAACTAGTCTCGGCTTACTCATAATTTCACATCTTGCATCAGAATGTAGTTTTTAGTGAATAGTTTTTAGTGGATAGTGGATAGGGAATTTTACTTCTTACTTCTTACTTCTTACTTCTTACTCCTTACTCCTTACCCCCAAGATCCTGCTACGATACATGATACGATCCCCATCGCTTGGGGGAACTATAAATCTGTCGTTTAATAATTCGCAAGGAGTACTTCAGTCATGGCTGGTGAAATTTTCAATGCTGCAATCTTGTCGTCGAGCCTGATTTTAGTAGGTTTGAGCCTGGGCTTTCTCTTGCTCAAGATTCAAGGCCCAGAAGAAGAATAATCTGTGGATGAGCCGTGGGGTATGGGGTACACATTCGATCCTCGCCCCAAACTCGTTGTATGAATTTTTGTTAACAAACATGAGACTTTTCTGCTAATATTTAACAAAATAGCTTTAATAATTTTTAATTATTCTTTATAAATGACATTATTGATTGTTGGTGCCACGGGTACCTTGGGCAGACAGATCGCACGCCGCGCCTTGGATGAAGGCTACCAAGTTCGCTGTCTGGTCAGAAGTACGCGCAAAGCTGCTTTTCTCAAAGAGTGGGGGGCAGAATTAGTCGTTGGGAATATCTGTAATCCTAGTAGCTTGGCACCTGCACTAAAAGGTGTCACCGCTGTGATTGATGCCGCCACTGCCAGAGCGACAGATTCATTAAGCATTAAAAAAGTCGATTGGGATGGGCAAGTTGCGCTGATTCAAGCGGCGGCGGAAGCTAAAGTAGAACGGTTTATTTTCTTCTCGATTCTGGGTGCCGAGAATTATCCTAACGTACCCTTGATGGAAATCAAGCGATGTACGGAGCTATTTTTAAAAGAATCGGGTTTGAACTATACGATCTTGCGTCCGGCGGGATTCATGCAGGGACTGATCGGACAATTTGCAATTCCCACCCTGGAAGGGCAACCCGTGTGGATGACTGGCGAATCTTCGCCGATCGCGTACATGGATACTCAAGATGTTGCCAAGTTTGCCATCAAAGCTTTATCGGTACCCGAAACTAGCAAGCGCAGTTTCCCCATCGTCGGCAATCGCGCCTGGAGCGGCAAAGAAATTATTAGTTTCTGCGAACGTCAGTCTGGTAAAGAAGCCAAAATTACCAACGTGCCGCTGGCTCTAATTCGGGTCATGAGACAAACGTTACGCTTCTTTGAGTGGAGCTGGAACTCCGCAGATAGACTAGCTTTTACCGAAGTATTGGCCACTGGGAAACCCCTAGTTGCCGAGATGGACGAAGTATATAAAATTTTTGGAATCGAAGCCAAAGAAATCGGCACGCTAGAAGCTTATTTACAAGAGTACTTCAGCCGAATTCTGCGTAAACTCAAAGAACTAGATTACGAGAAAAACAAGCAAAAAGAAGTCCAAGCCGCCAAACAGAAAAAGAAAAAAGTGATGAACTAAATCGAGATCGAGATGAATCGTAGTTGACGACACCATCCCATCCTCGTAAGATTCTGTGTGCCGAATATGCAATAATTAGAAAAAACCGAACCGCTTGCCATCTTCCTGGTAGATTGCCAACATCGCGATGGCATAATACAGGATCGATGTGGGAGAAAATCGCTGGCATCGCCAACCCGTTCGCGAAGCGTGGGCTTTGCCCGATCGACCTCCACAAGATAGCAGTGTGTATCCCGATCGAATTTTAAGTAGGACTACATCCGTGCCAAAAGTAGGCATAATTTATAACGAGGGTAAACCTGTTGCTTGTCGGATTGCCCAAGAAATCGACGATAAGTTAACAGCACTAGGCTGGGAAGTTTGTACCGCCGCCGCCAAAGGTGGGATCCTTGGGTATTGTCAATCCGATCGACCGATTTCGTATACGCCGATCGATTCTCTGTGTCCCCCCGGCTTTGATTCACAGATGAGTTTCGCGATCGTCTTGGGTGGCGATGGCACAGTTTTGGCTGCTTTTCGTCAAGTTGCACCAAGTGGCATCCCCTTGCTGACGGTTAATACCGGACACATGGGCTTTTTGACCGAAACATACATCAATCAACTCCCAGAGGCGATCGAACTGGCGATCTCCGGCGATTACCAAGTCGAAAATCGGGCGATGCTGACGGTTCAAGTCTGGGAAGGCGATCGGTTATTATGGGAAGCCTTATGCCTGAATGAAATGGTGATCCATCGCGAACCCCTGACCAGCATGTGTCACTTTGAAGTGACCGTCGGCAGACACGCTCCGGTAGACATCGCCGCCGATGGTATCATCCTCTCCACCCCCACGGGTTCTACTGCCTATTCCCTCAGTGCTGGCGGCCCCGTCGTCGCCCCCGGTGTCGATGCCCTCCAACTAGTCCCCATCTGCCCCCATTCCCTCGCCTCGCGCGCGCTAGTGTTTTCCGACTCCGAACCCGTTAAGATCGATTCTGCCAACCCCAATCGGCTCGTAATGGTCGTAGATGGCAATGGTGGCTGTTATATCCTCCCCGAATTTAGCATTAGGGTCGCCCGCTCTCCTTATCCAGCCAAATTTATCCGACTCCAACCCCCCGAATACTTCAAAATCTTGCGCGAAAAACTCGGTTGGGGGTTGCCGCATATTGCCAAGCCGACATCGGTGGAGTTGCCTTAGTAATTAGTGGATAGTGGATAGTGGATAGTGGATTGACTCCGAACCTTAGCTCTAAGCGACAATCCACAGATTTCCTCGACCGAAGCTCGACACCGATTGTTGTGGCGATTGTGTCAAAATGTCGAATCATCCAGAAACAGATCTATTCCCTATTCACTATCCCCTAATGTATGGCAGAAAATACCCCAATTGTCTTAATCGAAAACGATCTAATCTTGGCTGAGAAAATTAGCCTCGATCTGACTAAAGCAGGCTATCAAGTCGCGATCGCCGAAACTGCTAGAATGGGCTTAGAGCAGGCTAAAAAACTGCATCCAGCCTTGATTGCGATCGATCGATCTCTACCTGGAGAATCGGCACTCACACTCATTCCCCAACTGCGAGAATTGGGTTTGATGGTGCCCATTCTCATGCTCATGTCCAACGATGCGATCGCCGATCGAATCGTTTGCTTAGAATCTGGAGCCGATGACTACGTACTCAAACCCTATCACGCCCCCAAATTTTTACACGAGATCGGGTTGTATCTGCACTCTAATGTCAGCGTCGGCGAACAACTGCGGTTTAGCGATCTGGTGTTAGATTTTGTCACGCATCGGGTATCGCGACACGATCGTACCATCGAACTCACCGTCAAAGAGTTTGAACTCCTGCGGTATCTAATGTCCCATCCCGAAACCGAACTGACTAGAGAACAAATCTTAGAAAATGTTTGGGGATATGACTTTTTGGGCGAATCTAATGTCATCGAAGTTTACGTGCGCTATCTCCGGCTCAAATTAGAAAAAGACGGCGGTAAGCGGCTGATTCAAACCGTGCGCGGTGTTGGCTACGTACTGCGAGACTAATTTGTCAGACTTATGTTGACATGGTAGAACAAATAAACTAATCTAGCTAAGGCAAATACTCAAGCAATAGACAATCGCGATCTGTGATGTCTTAGGCATCGCCTATCCCTCTGGAGAAAATTGTCTATGAAGCTATTCCCTATCTTGAAAAGGTGCTCTACTTGCGGCGCACTTTTCGCTATCCCCTACCCCCTAACAGTATCGTGATTCAACAACTCAAATTTATAGCTTGTGGGATAGTCGGGATGTTGTTATTTGGCTGTTCGATCCCCGTGCGCTCTGCACCGCCACTCCCGCCCAAAAATTCCTCAACACCATCAGTATCTACTCCCAAGCCGACGAGTAATCCGCCTACACCGGGTCAAAAACTGCCTCTAAGTGCCCAAATGACGATTAACGGGCAAAATATCCTGCTAGAGGTTGCACGCACGCCTGAAGAGCAATCTATGGGGCTAATGTATCGCATCGAGCTAGCTGCCAATCGGGGGATGTTATTTGTCTTTTCGCCACCGCGTGCGGTGAGCTTTTGGATGAAGAATACATTAATTCCGCTGGATATGATCTTTGTGTCTAATGGCGTAGTCAAGCATATTGGGGTAAATATCCCGCCGTGTAAGGTTAGCGATTGCCCCGGCTACGGCCCAGAGCCAAAAATCCCGATCGATAGCGTAATTGAATTACGTGGTGGCAGAGCTGCCGAGCTGCGGCTTAAAGTTGGCGATCGCGTGAAAATTGACAACTACTCAGCCAAAATGCTGAAATAGCTATTGACTAGCAATAAACGTCAAGACTCGTGTTACGATCCATTCTTAATAATAAAAAAATCAGCAAATTTACTGACACTCCGATTCGTAGTTCAAAAAAACTCTAGAGATTATACGGATTCCGATCGGACGTTAACAAGATTAAATATTTGTTATTGCCAGTTGACAATTTAATCGGTTGGTAATTAGTACGGCTCCACCCATGCTAGCAAAACAATTAGCAATTTTTAAGCAAATTACCACCCGATCGGATTAACCAACCGACTACCGCTTTCATCATTGCTACTTCTAGCCCAGATTTTGTTAGAATTTGCAGCGATCGACGGCACGATCCATTTAATCTCAATTTGAATCTTTCTGTAATTTAGACCGCAATTGGTGAAGATCTAAATTAACCTTCACTACCACCAATTAGCCCCGCTGGCAAATTGGCTAGGCATTTATTTTCTGATTTTTTTTAACATACTTTTTTCAAATTTAGCCGGAGGTACGGCAATGATCTCATCTACTCCTTTAACAAAATTAATTCGATTTTTACAAGACGATCTCGCTATTTCGGCTTCCTCGATGGCGATCGTTCTCAAGCAAATAGAGCGAAACCCAGGCCCAGTACCGATGTTGTTATGGCAATACGGATTGGTGACGATCGAACAACTCGATCGAATCTATGACTGGATCGATGCGACCTAATCCAAGTTGCTAGTTATGGGTTTTTAGTGAGATGGATGTTAGGTTTTATCCCATCGCTAGTACCCAATACCCTAGATTCCCGACTTCTCTAAGAAGTCGGGAATCTGTCTTCATCCGCATACACAACACGAACTAATGGAAGATTACGAATTATGCAGGTGATTCTAACTTAACGATCGTCTGCATTTTTGTATCCACTACTACAAATTATGGTGCCCCATCTACTCGTTAGGACGAGCAACGGGCACCCTGAGAGGACGACTTACTCGTACTCCTGTAGACTAAGGGGCTTGCAATTTAATAAACTACCAGTGGGTTTAGGTTGTGCCTACGGCACAACCTAAACCGACAAATATCTGGGATGTTATGTCCACGCAAGTCCCTAAAGTCTACAATCGATCGTAAGCAGCGAGAATAATCCGCTCGGTATCTGCCCAATTGATACATTTATCAGTAACCGAAATACCGTATTTAAGCTGTGATAGATCTTCAGGAATCGATTGTCCGCCCTCATTGAGATTGGATTCTAGCATCATCCCCACCATTGAGATATTACCATTGATGATTTGTTGGATCGTGCTTTCAAAGACAATCGGTTGGAGGCGATAATCTTTATTAGAATTACCGTGACTGCAATCGATGACAATCCGGGGGGGTAAATTGGCTTTTTTGAGTTCGGTTTCGGCGGCGTGAACGCTGACGGGATCGTAGTTGGGTTTACCTTCGCCACCGCGTAAGATAATGTGTCCGTAAGCATTACCGCTGGTTTGAAAAACGCTGACTCGCCCGTGCTTGTCGATGCCCAGGAAATTGTGTGGTTGCATGGCAGACTGGAGCGCGTTTAAGGCTACCTTAACGCTGCCATCGGTACCATTCTTAAAACCGACGGGCATCGATAGTCCACTCGCCATTTCGCGGTGAGTTTGAGATTCGGTGGTGCGCGCGCCAATTGCCGCCCAAGCAATTAATTCGTCTAGGTATTGGGGCACGATCGGATCGAGAGCTTCTGTCGCAGTAGGCAAGCCGATTTCGGCTAGTTTAATTAATAAGTTCCTGCCAGTATATAAGCCTTTTTCGACATCGAAAGACTCGTTCATATCTGGGTCGTTGATCAATCCTTTCCAGCCGACGGTGGTGCGGGGTTTCTCGAAATAAACGCGCATGATCAGTAGAAATTTATCACGAACTCGATCGGCTAAAGCTTTTAATTTGTAAGCGTATTCTTCGGCGGCGGCGACATCGTGAATCGAACATGGGCCGACGACGATGAATTTGCGGTTGTCCTGGAAATCTAAGATTTTTTGAATCTGTTTGCGGTAGTTAACAATGCGTTGTTCTAATTCGAGCGATAGGGGTAGTTTTTCCTTGAGTTCTTTGGGGGTAATCAAGATTTTTGAGTAGTTGATATTCGTATCGCCGAGAACGTTGGCATCCATGCTATTTTCGAGGGTTTGGATATCTCGGTCGGATGTGGGATTTTGCATGAGTTGGAGGTGTAAAGATAGTTTGAGTGCATGTTTAATGAAGCGATTACCTACGTCGCACAATCGAACGGGCTGCTTAAAGGTCGCCGCTTACCCTCTTTTATTACTAAGAGCCTGACAAGCTCGATTCACGATGTCGCGAGGAGTTTGCCCGATCGAATTTTAGTAATCTAAATAGTAGAAAGTGAGTAAGCATCGACCGATCTATTGCCCTCCATCGGGCATTATTACTGCTAGATTCTAAATCGATGCCAACTATATAAGTGCATGAGGTCTTGAATATTTTGGTTAGTTGAGCCAGTAAAGGCGATAAACTCTGTTGTGTCCGACAGCTAGCAATACATTTTGATTACAGACGACCTACTTTCATCCATTATATCTAAAATTTGTCCGATTTGAGTAATAAAGATGGGAGTTCGGAGATGGGAGTTTGGAGATGGGAGTTTGGAGATGGGAGTTTGGAGATGGGAGATGGGAGTGCGTTCTTGGGGCGCGACGTTTTGGTGGAACCCTAAACATAAAAACGCCGCTACCATAGCACCTTTTCAAGAGAGACGGAAGTTGGGATCGAAAATCAGCATCGCTGAAAGAAAGATCGTGCCGATTTTAAGATAGCACCGATCGCAGAGCAGTTAACTGTGCGGATATAATTCGATAATATATCCAAGTCCCCCGCCGCTCTTTTTAGAGCAACCCAGCAGCATACATCACTTTTAGATGATGGCTGACGGTTATCTAACCAAATGCAGGGTTAAAATAAATCTTAAATCCTCAGGGCAATTTCACTCCCCACAACCACATGTTTGCCACCAACGCGCCCGTTCAGCCGATCGATCCCGACAAGATTCGACCGGAAATTCAAGCCTTGCAGCCCCAGCTAGTCGCCTTCCGGCGGCAGATTCACCAGCAGCCCGAACTCGGATTTAAAGAACGACTGACTGCTGCGGCGATCGCTAGTAAACTGACAGAATGGCAAATTCCCCATCAAACTGGCATCGCCCAAACCGGAATCGTGGCGATGATTCAGGGGCGCAAAACGAGCTTTCGACTCAAGACGCTGGCAATTCGGGCGGACATGGATGCCTTACCGATTCAGGAGGCTAATGATGTGCCGTATAAGTCGCAGCACGACGGCGTGATGCACGCTTGCGGACACGACGGACATACCGCGATCGCGTTGATGACTGCCTACTATTTATCCAGACATCAAAACGACTTTGCGGGGATGGTCAAAATCATCTTCCAGCCCGCCGAGGAGGGGCCAGGAGGAGCCAAACCGACGATCGAGGCGGGAGTCCTTACTAATCCCGATGTTAATGCCATCATCGGGCTGCATTTGTGGAATAACTTACCATTAGGCACGATTGGGGTGCGGAGTGGGGCATTAATGGCGGCAGTAGAGCAATTCGATCTGACGATTCAGGGGAAGGGCGGGCATGGGGCGATGCCGCACCAAACTGTAGATTCGATCGTCGTCGCCAGTCAAATTGTCAGTGCGTTGCAAACGATCGTTTCGCGCAATGTCAATCCGATCGATTCGGCGGTGGTAACGGTGGGTAAATTCACCGCAGGTAAGGCTCGCAATGTAATTGCTGACACGGCTAGTTTATCAGGGACGGTTCGCTATTTTAGTCCCGATCTGGCTGACTTTTTCCATCAACGCATTGAAGCGATCGTCGCCGGAATTTGTGCCAGTCATGGAGCAACTTACCAACTAGATTATATCAAGTTTTATCCACCTGTAATTAACGACCCGAAAATTACCGATTTAGTCCGATCGATCGCCACAGATTTAGTCGAAACGCCGTTGGGTGTCGTCCCGGAATGTCAAACGATGGGTGGAGAAGATATGGCTTTTTTCCTCCAAAAAGTTCCCGGTTGTTATTTCTTTCTAGGTGCGGCAAATCCCGATCGATCGTTGGCTTATCCCCATCATCATCCCCGTTTTGATTTCGATGAAACAGCTCTATCTACAGGTGTAGAAATGTTCGTGCGTTGTGTCGAGAAATACTGTAATTAATAACTTTTATTCCCCACGCTCATGCCCCAAATTACTGGTACCACAAAATTATTAGGTGTCATCGGCAATCCGATCGCGCATTCACTTTCGCCAGTCATTCATAACGCGGCGATCGATCGTTTGGATTTAGACTACTGTTATGTACCATTTCTCGTCAAGCCAGCACATTTGGCAACCGCTATTGATGGCTTTGCCAGCATTGGCGTAGTCGGCTGTAGCGTGACGATTCCCCACAAGCAGGCAATTATCCCCCTGCTTGCCCACATTACCCCCCTGGCGCGGGCTGTAGGTGCCGTAAATGCCATCTGGCATACCCCCGCAGGCTGGCAAGGTACCAACACCGACGTGGCAGGATTTGTGAGTCCCCTGATGGAAATGAACCGCGATTGGAGTCAAACGACGGCGATCGTGTTGGGAAATGGTGGTGCGGCGCGGGCGATAGTTGCGGGGTGTCACCAATTGGGATGTGGCAAAATTCAGGTATTTGGCAGGGATCTGGCGAAATTAACGGAGTTTCGATCGAGTTGGCAGGATATTCAATTGCGAGTTACTAATTGCGATACGCCCACATCTGTGATTGTTAGCACTCATCTCTGGGATGAATTACCGACTTTTATCGATCGCGAGGATTTATTAATTATCAATTGTACGCCGATCGGGATGCACCCCCAGCTCGATGTCAGTCCGATCGCTCCCGAAATTTTCGATAAAGTGGGAACTAATGCAATTGCTTACGATCTGATTTACACACCCCGCCCAACTAAGTTTTTACAATTAGCCGCAGCGCGAGGACTTACCGCGATCGATGGTACGGAAATGCTCGTCCATCAGGGAGCGATCGCGTTTGAATTATGGTTGCAACAACCAGCTCCCGTGGCAATTATGCATCAGGCTCTACTCGCACATTTAGCCACTAGGCACTAATCAACCCAAGTTGCCACCTAAAACCCCAGCGGTTTCTAACCGCTGCTCGTAGTTTATTAGTCCGCCTACGCGGACTAATAAACTAGTCCGCGTAGGCAATTTGATAGGTAGCAGCTACCCCAAATTGCGATCGAAATCGTCAAATTTAGAGATTCAAATCACACATGACTGAAGAAGAGATCGATAAGATAGAGCTAATAGTACGATTTTAACCACCCCTGTAGTCTCACTCGATCTCAACACTTAGGCTCTTTTCAGTGCCCTTTATGCCCGCAGATGCTTCGCTCTGTCCGATTGGTGGTTGAGCGGAGCCGTTGGCGTAGCCTGCCGTAGGCACAACCACCGATCGCACCGAGCGAATATCAAGTGTCAACTACTTAATTGCCTCCAATTTACGCATCACAGAATCATAGCCAGCCGGGTTATTTTGCTGTTGGAATAACTTGGCGGCTGTGTTTAAATCCGCAGTCGCAGCCGGATTGGACTTGAGTTGGGCGTAAAGCAACCCGCGATTGCTGTATGCGAGGGCGTAGTTTGGTTGCAAGCGAATTGCGGCGTTGTAGTCAGTCAATGCTTGCTGATAATTTTTTAGTCGTGCTTGGCTAATCCCGCGATTGAAGTACATTTCAGCATTATTCGGTGCTAGAGCGATGCCGCGATCGTAGTCTAGCAGTGCTTTGGGATATTCGCCAGTGACGTAAAACGCAATCCCCCGATTGAGATAAGCGGTAGCATCATTGGGCTTGAGTCGAATGGCTGCGCTATAATCGACGATCGCCGCCTGAGTATTGCCAGCGGTAAAATAAATAATCCCGCGATTGTTGTACGCTTGAGATAGCTGTGGATCGAGTTTAATCGCTGTAGTATAATCGGCGATCGCTTTAGTTCTGTCGCCACTTTGAGAGTGTCCGTTCGCGCGATTGAAATAGCCGATCGCATCATTTGGCTGGAGACTGACGAGTCGATCGTAATCGCCGAGCGCACCTGCGGTATTACCCAGGTTATTTTTCGCGATCGCCCGGTTAAGATAAGCACTCGATTGACTGGGTTTGAGTTGAATTACCCGATCGTAATCGGCAATCGCACCTTGGTAATCGCCGAGCGCATTTTTAGCTTTGGCTCGCCCGAAGTAAGCATTTGCATAGTTAGGGCGTAGCTTAATTGCGGTATTATAATCGTCGATCGCCCCTTGCTTATCGCCCAGATCGAGTTTTGCCAAGCCGCGATTGTAATAAGCATCGACATTGTTGGACTTGAGTTGCATCGCCTGGTTATAGCTAGCAATCGCACCTTGCTTATCGCCATTTTGCGCCAACAAGATGCCTTTCCCGATTAATAACTGCGGATCTTGGGGTTTAATCTCGCTAGCTGCTTGGAGATCGGCAAGTGCGCCCGATTTATCTCCAGTACCCAACCGCGCAAACCCGCGATTGGCATAAGATTCAAAAAATCTGGGATTGATGTTAATCGCTTTAGTATAATCGGCAATTGCGCCGGGATTATCGCCATTCAAGCCTTTAATAATGCCCCGATTATTATACGCATCGACAAAATTAGGCTGCAACTGAATCGCGCGATCGAAATCGGCAATTGCACCACTGCGATCTTGACTTTGATAGCGACGCATCGCTCGATCGTAATATTCTCTAGCAGTGGTGGGTGCTTGAGAATTGGGAGCTTTTTTGACGTTTTGTCGCTCGGTGGCTGCGGTTGGTGGTTTTACGCTAGCGACAACCTGTACTGATGGCAATAATGTCGATGCTACCAATAACGCCAAGGTAGTGAGTGGAATCGGGATCTGGTGGATCCACCATCTAGAAGTGACTTGTCGAGAATGTTGAATTTTCATGATTAAAATCAGCTTAAATTAACGTTACGTCGATCGCCGTAAGTAGTGCTGGATCGGTATTGACTAACATCCGATCGCCATTGTTTATTCCCTAAGCTACCCACTGCACTATCTTTGCTTAGGGATCTCACCGCGAAATAATTATTGATGTTATCTGTCAGATCTTAACAAATCTGTTGAGTTTTCGAGATTATTGCGGCTAATTTCTTAACTAGCATTTATAAACCTATCTTCTACAACTTCATGATATCAATGGTTTTGAGGTTCTACCTGCTTGTAAGCTAATTAATTACAATTGCCGATGCGATGTCTGTTTTTATACTTTTTGGCTAAGGCGCAGACGCGATCGACTAAATCATTATAAGTTTTCGCTTCTAGATCGTAAACGATATATTCTGATTCAATCAAGTAATTAATTGAGGCTTTAAGCTGAAAATCTAGCGCATACCCACTAGTAAATCTCCGATTACCAATAGCTGTAATTTGACGAAAGGTGCCATCAATGCCAAAATCCTTATCGAAGTTGGAAATACTCATTCCAGCTCTAGCAGCGACGGCTTGAACGTGAGCAACGCTGAGAAGTTCTTCGATTATCTATTGCGGAAATATTATGCGACGATCTTGTGCTGGACTCAGATTATCTCATATTCGATCTCCAAATCGTTGGCTTTGTCGATTATCCCAACCAATTTTCTAGATCTCCAACCCCCTGAAAATCTAATAGATCTTCACCGAGAGATTCTAATCGATCGAGACTCAATTCACTCACTTTTGCTATTGGGATCGAGTCGATTAATCTCGTCGATTGCTCGTTGTTGTACCTTGTGTTTGCCGAGGATTCTCAACCAGAGGGTATCGGGTGTCTGTGGTAATTGGTGGATTACCACAATCCCGGTTTTTTGCCCTGGTGGGAAGAAATAAACACCCTCACCCCAGGCTTCTACATCTGTCTAGCACCAAAGCTCTCTAAAGTAGCGGCTGCTAATGTGGGTGTGAGAATCCACAGCATGGGTAATGAGGAGTCATCTTGTTTGCGCTGTTGTTGGCGTTTGGATTGGCGGTTGAGTTCTGCATGGAGATCGAATAATTTGCCCTTACAACTGCGAATCTCATCTGCGCTAACAGGATTCCTAAACGGATCGAAAGCTACGCCTGTTGCTGCTAATTTGCTCAAGTTTACCTAAGCTGGGGAGATTTGCAACTTGAGAATGCGGGAAGAAACAAACATCGATTTCTCGAACTTCCCCGCTAATTTTACGTTCGCGTAGCGTCTCTTACGGAGAATCGGTTTCAACTGTCCCGAATGGTGAAAGTAAACTTTCGAGTAAATCTTTGGCAAATTGGTCGTGGGGAAACTGCGACATATAATCGTTGGCGGAGCCTCTCCATTGGAGAATCGATCGGCATTAGTATTGTAACCTAAACTGAAATTCAATCTGAATTTCATCGCGGCTCCGATCGTTAAAGCTGTTCAAAAAGCAGCATGAGTTTGCCATAAACTAATGCTAAGTTCGCCGATTGAATAGTCGATCGGGCGTGGCAAGATCTTTGTCAGCAAATTACAATTAAGCTCGGATTAAAATCCACTTGCCATGAACTTCGGCTGCTAATCCATGACTGAATGTAGAAGTCCGAGTGCGATTGGGTGCCGAAATTAGACCGATTGTTTCTTCGATCTGGCTGAATGTGGGCATTTTAGCTAAAGCTTGGGTGAGAAATTGGCGAATGATTCGTCGCTGAAGCGAGAGCGCGAGCGATTGCAGGATGGTGCGATCGATCCTAACATTGCGATCGTCTACTGCTTGTTGATACCAGTCGCGTGCTAACGATTCTAAATATTCGACATCGGCGCGCAAGAGTTCGGCGGTACGCGCTAAGTGACTCTCGACTTGAGGATTAAAATCGGCGGCTAGTTGCGGCATAATCTCCAGCCGCAAGCGATTGCGTGCGTATTTGAGATCCTGATTGTATGCATCTGACCACACGGGTAATTCGTACTCTTGACAAAAGTCACCTGTTTGGGTGCGGTTTACTTCGAGTAAGGGACGGACTAAACTAATTTCTGGAGTCAATTGGCGGTGCCAAGACATGGCACACAAGCCATCGGCACCAGCACCGCGCACCAAATTGTAGAGTAAGGTTTCGGCTCTGTCGGTTTGGGTATGAGCGGTGACTAAATGAGTACTCTCGGTAGTTTGGGCGATTCTAGTTAGCGATTGGTATCGCCACTCCCTAGCCGCTGCTTCGGTTTCGGGTAAATTTGCAGTGGTTTCACAATGAAAGGGTAACTGCCATTGTGCGGCAACTTGCGCCACTCGATCGGCAATACCGATATCTTGTTTCCAGCCATGATCGCAATGAGCTACTGCTAATTGCCATTGCCAGCGCGATTGTAAATCGCGCAGTAATTGTCCCAGACATAACGAATCTTGCCCGCCAGACACTGCGATTAAGATTTTGGCACCAATCGGCAATAACTGACGATCGATCGCGCACTGGTGAAGCTGACTATGTAAAGGTGTCCAAGGCATCAGTAGAATAGCTAATTGCTACGCTGTAAACTTAGTAGTAAGTATAACAGGTTGAGATATTATACCAATGTCAATGGTGACAGTCATCTTTTATAACTGTAGTAAGCCTGAAAAATTATTCGCATGGGTGCGAGTCAAGTTAACCCAATCTAAATTAGCTAATGCAACGTGGCACCCTCGATATATTTGAAACTGTCAGAACGATCCTCGCCAGAAATTTAGAAATCGATCCAGAGGCGATCGATCTAGACTTTAAATTTCATAATTTTATCGATCGATTAGCCGAGCGACGACAGCAGCAATCTGGTGCTAAAAGTTTATTATATTATCTCGAAGCCGCCAATATTTACATCGACTTATCCGAAACTTTCGAGATGCATTTCATGGCAGATTTTACCGACAGTACCTGTATTACAGTTGCCGATCTGGTCGTGCTAATTCAATCGCAGTTCGATTAATTCCACAGATAATGTTCGGGAATTAAATCGTCAGGGGCGAATAGATGCGGACTCATTGGTGCGGATGCCGTATCGTACCAGGATTCGAGCAAATCTTGAGTTTCTTGCATTTCGCCGATCGATAGATCGCGGGGGATCACAATCCCAATACTGCGATCGGGAATGGCGACGTAATAGCCTTCAGGAAAGTATTTATCTAAATAAGGCGAGAGTAAAATTCTCGATGAGCCAAACCCATCATTATGCATCATAATCGCCCAGACAACACTACCATCGGCACGTAATTTCTGGTGCGTCCACAATTCTTGAGATGCGACTTTGAGGTTGATTACCGCCCGTTGTCGCCAATCGATCCCTTCATCTTCCCAAACTTCGACCATTTCAGATGTGACATTCTGGTAAGCAACTAAACCTTTGGCATCGCGATCGACAATTACCCAACTGAGTGCATAGTCCCGCAACGGTAATTCTTCGTGAGGCGAGTTCCAGAGTTTGGAATTGAGACAAGTCGAATGGATAATCAACGGCATCAACCGATCGAGCGCATCAATGATGGTTCCTGACATAGTGCAGATTTGGAAAAATGGGGTACTACTCTGTTTACTAGAGTACCCAGCCGATTTAGCAGAGTTCGCATTCGGCCACATTTTGTTCAGATCTTTTTCCAGCCAACATTTACTTAGAGCTAGCTACCAAATCTTTACCGTAATTATCGTCGATACAAGCCCGAACTAAGAACATACAATTGGTGAAAGTAAATGAGGCGTGGATTGAATTGGGGGACGATCGAATGTAGTCGCCAGTGCCAATTAAAGAGATAAGCCCTTACTTTCTTCGTTCGAGGCAGATAACTTCATCCGCCGACTTTCTCGCGATAGTGGTACTAATGCTGGAGCTTGACTATGAGGTTTGTGCTTCAAGCTTTCCACCACTGTAGCTAGTCGATCGATCGTGGATGCTTCAAATACGCTTCGCAAAGGCAACTCTACCTGCAAAGCATCGCGGACTCTAGAGACAAGCTGAGTAGCAAGTAATGAATGACCGCCTAATTCAAAGAAATTATCGTAAATTCCAACGCGTTTGAGTCCCAAAACTTCGCTAAAAATGTTCGCAAGTGCGCGTTCGATCGAAGTCCGAGGTGCGATGTAACGATCCGATCGCATCTCGATCGGATCGTGCAATGCTTTGAGGGCGCGACGATCGATCTTACCATTGGCTGTGAGCGGTAGAGACTCCAATATTACAAAAGCTGATGGCAGCATGTATTCAGGCAGTTTTTGAGCGAGATAACTTTGCAATTGCGGCACTAACTTCTGTGTGGCTTTGGCTTGGAGAGGGTTATTGGCGTAAGATTGCCAAGGGCGATCGTCAGTCGTGCGCTGGGAGAAAGTATTTTTTTGGGTGACTAGATCTTGGCGGATAAACATCACATCATAATCTCCTTCGTTACTAGAATTCGACCAGGTAATATCGACACGATAAGGTAGATCGATCGCATACCAATCTGCTGGATCTATTCCCAAGTTTTCGATTTCTTGCAAGGCTTTCCGAATTTGACCGACGGTTTTATAACCCGCTCCGTCTACTAGCCATGCGACTGTTTTAACTGCTGACATTACCCGCGCATTCGGTACATTGAGAATGTTTAATCTTTCCGGTCGATCGTCAATTAATAACTGACGTATTGCTGAGATGCTAAGATTAGCTTTCGACCAGTTTATTGCTGGATAATTTTCTCGATCGCTAATAGGTTCGCGGCTAATAGTTTCGTCGCTAATATGAAGGGTAACATTATAACGAAATGCAGTTAACTCATTATGATATTTACCCCGCATTAGTTGAATTTGGACGAGATCGATTTGTGGTAAGCGTTGCTGTAAAGCCGTAAAAAAAGCTGGATCGATGACTAATTCTGTTTCTTGAAATATTTCCATCTGTACCCGTTGCTGTAACTCTAAACAAGTAAGGGATGGCTCGGCTCGATCGAGTTGCACTGATGTATGAAAAGCTTGTAAGAGGGGCAAGTTCCGCACATCGCCGATGAAAATTTGACCGCCGGGAGTAGTTACCTCGATCGCTCCTGCAATGACATCAATTAGATAATCGATCGTTGGAAAATATTGGACGACCGAGTTGAGAATTACTGTATCAAAAGTTGCTGGGGCTACGCGATCGAAATCGGTAGCCATTCGAGCGGATAGTTCTACCTGCGGCAGTTCTTGGTGTGCTAACTGCTGCTGAATATAGTTAATCGAAACTGGCGAAAAATCAGTACCCCAATATCGATCGCAGTGAGGAGCAATTCTAAATAATATTAAACCCGTTCCGCACCCTATTTCTAACACTCGTTCGGGTTGCAAAGCCAAAATCTGCTCGACTTGATTATCGACCCACTCATACACTTGCTTTGCTGGTAGAGGTCGATCGGTATAGCTACTATTCCAACCGACAATATTCAATTTAGGATCGAAATTAACAGGTCGATCGTAAGTTTCATTATAGAGCATCTGCCATTGTAAAACTTGTTCATCTTGCAACTGAATCGATTGACTATTTTCTAATTCTGTACTGAAAGTTATTCGAGGAGATACATAAGCTAACAGAGTTTTTTCTCCTAGCTCTTCACGCATTAGCACGACAGCTTGCTGTACTGCGGGATGATGATTTAGTACTGCTTCAATTTCACCCAACTCGATCCGATAGCCTCGAATTTTTACGCGATCGTCAGTGCGACCTAAAAATTCAATATTACCATCTTCTCGATAACGAGCGAGATCGCCAGTTTTATAAAGTCGCGCTGTTAAGTTATTATTAAAAGTATGCTCGATAAAGCATTCGGCAGTTAATTCAGGACGGTTTAAATAACCTCGCGCCAATCCATCACCACTGATATATATTTCTCCTGAAATACCGACAGGTACGGGTTGTAAATATTTGTCTAGAATATAAACCTGTGTATTGGCAATCGCTCGACCGATTGCAGGTGCTAAATTATCTCGATCTTCAACAGTAATTCGCCCCGAAGTTGTCACGACTGTGTTCTCAGTCGGCCCATAATTATTAAATAATTGGAAGGGAAGATCGGCTTGAGGATAGTTATTTAGTTTGTCTCCACCTGTAAGCAATATTCGTAAAGCGGTATTTTCAGGGAAATCTAATAACAGAATTTTCTCAGCTAAAGGAGTTGGCAAAAAGCAAATAGTTATCGCCTTTGCAATCAGCCAATCTTTCAACCGCTCTGGCATTTGCCGAACTTCATCATTTACAAAATAAATACTCGCTCCCGCAATAAGATACGGCCAAATTTCCCAACCGCAAGCATCAAAGCTAATCCCAGTAATCTGCGTTGCTTTATCGCTCGATGAAACTGCAAACGCGTGTTGATGCCAAAATACGAGATTTAATAATCCTCGATGTTCGATTTCTACGCCTTTAGGAGTGCCAGTCGAGCCAGAAGTATAGATCGCATAAGCAAGATTATTCAATCCAACTTGACAATCGAGATTAGCTTCAGGTTCTCGATCGATACTTGCCCGATCTTTATCTACACAGATGACTCGTAGATCGCGATTGTCCAGTCGTTTGAGCCAGCATTCATGAGTTAATAGCACTGAGATATTCGCATCTCGAATCATCAGGTTCAAACGTTCGGATGGATAGGTTGGATCGATCGGGACATAAGCTCCACCTGCTTTGAGAATGGCCAACATGCCGATAACTAGATCGAAAGAACGCTCTACACAAAGTCCAACTAAAACTTCGGCTCTTACTCCAGATTTGGTGAGAAAGTGTGCGAGTTTGTTGCTGCGAATATTTAACTCTTGATAAGTGAGTCGATCGTCTTCAGATACCAGTGCAATCGCATCTGGATACTGCTTGGCGATGTTTTCAAATAACTGATGTACTAACTTATCTTGAGGATAATCTAAGCGCGTTTCATTCCATTTAACTAATAAACAATCGAGTTCAGATTTGCTCAAAAGTGGTAAGTGGGCGATTTGTTGTTCTGGATTAGTAACTATCCCTTCTAGTAATATTTGAAAGTGTCCTAGCATCCTGGCGATCGTGGCATCATCAAATAAATCGGTACTGTAAATTACAAAACCACTAATTCCTTCCGAACTATCTGCCCACAATCCATTTCGAGTATTTGGTTCCCATAAGTGCAACTCCAAATCGAAGCGGGTTGTTTCCGTTTCAAATGGTAGCGGATTTAAAGTTAGATCGGGTAACTCTAACGCCATCATCGGTGCATTTTGCAGCGCAAACATCACTTGAAATAGCGGATTTTGATTCAAATTACGCTCTGGATGTAGTTCCTCGACTAGTTTTTCAAAAGGTAAATCTTGATGGGCATAGGCTCCTAAAGCTACATCTTTAACTCGACTTAATACTGCTCGAAAAGTTGGGTTTCCAGACAGGTCGGTACGTAACACTAAGCTATTGACAAAAAAGCCAATTAACCCTTCAATTTCACTCCGGTTGCGATTAGCAATTGGCGAACCGATCGCGATATCTGATTGCTGTGTATATCGGTAAAGTAAAACTTGAAATGCTGCTAACAGAGTAATAAATAAAGTTACCCCTTCTTGCTGTCCCAGGGCTAAAAGTGCCAAGCTCAAACTTTTGGATAATTGCAACGGTTGTCTTGCACCTTGATAGGTTTGAGCAGCTAATCGCGGTCTGTCAGTGGGCAAATTTAGGATCGAAATCCCGTCTAATTGTTGTTGCCAGTAGCCGAGTTGTGTTGCTAAAACATCACCTTGCAACGATCGGCGTTGCCAGTCTGCAAAGTCAGCATATTGGATTGGCAATTCCGGCAATGGTGAAGGGTGATTGTTGGCAAATGCTGGGTAAAGTGAGGCGATTTCGTTCATCAGCACCCCTATCGACCACCCATCGGCAACAATGTGGTGCAATGTCAGCAGTAGGATGGATTGCGTCTGTTCCAATCGCAGCAGTTTGACTCGGAGCAACGGCTCGGCTGATAGATTGAATGGATGTTGAGTTGCTTCAAGAGTGAGCTGTTTGGCTCGGCTTTCGCGTTCGGCTGGTGGTAATTGCTGTAAATCGATGACAGGCAAGGGGATGGTTAGAGTCGGATGGATTAGCTGAACTGGTTGCCCTGACTCCATGACAATCTTGGTGCGTAAAGCCTCATGTCGGCGCACTATTTCGTTGAAAGTTTGCTCTAGCGCGCGAAGATCGATCGAGCCTGTCAAATTTAGGGCGAGGGGAATATTATAAAAAGGATGATTCGGCATTAATCGATCGAGAAACCATAACCGTTGTTGTGCAAAAGATAGCGGCATATTTCTCGATCGCGAAATCGGTACCAACGGTTTAAAGTTGTGATGATGAGGATGATTAGTTGCTGCTAAACATCCAATAATTTCTGATTTACGCGCTTGGATTTCTGCTCTGAGTTCTGCTGTCAGAATCCCTTCAGGAGCGTTACAGCGAAACTTTTCACCTTCGATAAAAACTTGAATATCTAAACTACGAAGATAAGCTAAGAATTCGATCGTCTGCATCACTACACTCCTTCGCAACAGTTATTAATCTATCGATGGGTATGATTTCGCAAGATTGCCCGATCGGGTGAATCCTACCTAAATTTAGCAACTAGATTGAAAGTGTAACATATTTATAAGAGTGCAAAAATCATTCCTTGGGCTGAAGGTTTGATAACACTCAGGCGGTCATAATTTTGGCATGTATTAAATATTGTGTTTACATCAAAGATATCCCTACACAACTTTTAACTCTAGAGGAGCAAGATTTTATGAACACGATGGCACAAATCGATGCTTTGTACGAAGCTAAAATTAATAAGGCTAAACTTGAAGGCGAGCTTCAGGGTGAAGCCAAAGGTGAGGAGCGTCAAAAACAGTCGATCGCACTCAACTTGCTGCGTAAGAATATTCCCCTAGAAACAATCGCCGAAGCAACTGGACTGACGTTAGAGCAACTTCAGCAATTGAGATCGAATGGCTAATACGATCGATTATAACAACTGCAATAATTAGTAATCGATTAAAATTCTACTTCTTCTCGATCGAGTCCTATAGTTTCAGTTTCATCCACACTTGCTGCCCAACACATTGTATCGATATGTCTGGCAAGTTGGGCGATCGTGGGTGATTCAAACAAATTGCGAACGGGTAAATCTATTTGGAAAGTGTCGCGAATTCGGGACATTAATTGAGTCGCTAGCAGCGAATGACCGCCAGATTCAAAAAAATTGTCGTGGATACCTATTCGCTCTTTGCCCAATACTTTCGCCCAAATCTCGGTAAGTAACTCTTCAATTTGCGATCGCGGTGCCACATAATCTCGATCGTGATAATTCATTAAATCGGGAGTTGGTAATACCGCTCGATCGACTTTTCCATTCGGTGTGAGTGGTAAAGATTCTGGAAACATATAAACTGTTGGCACCATATATGCTGGTAACTTCGATTTGAGAAATTGCCGAAAGCTGTGTATTTCTGGCGTTGGCATTTGTTGTCGATCGAGTACGATATAAGCGACTAAGTGTTTATCGTCGGGCACATTCTCTGCAACAATGACAATATTTTCACTGACTGCTGGATGTCTATTTAATACCGCTTCAATTTCTGATAACTCAATCCGAAAACCACGAATTTTTACTAAATTATCAGTGCGACCTAAAAATTCGATATTACCATCTGGTAAATAACGAGCGAAATCTCCCGTTTTATAAAGACGTGTATTTGCATCGCAATTGAAAGGATCGGTGATAAAATATTGAGCAGTTAACTCAAGGCGATTGAGGTATTCTCGTGCCAGTCCGTCTCCACCAAGATAGATTTCGCCAGTAACGCCAATCGGTAGCGGGTGTAGATGAGGATCTAATATATAAATTTGGGTGTTGGTAATCGGACGACCGATCGGTAAAGATGCGATCGATCGTGACAGATTTAGATCGTAATAAGTAGAAAATGTTGTATTTTCAGTCGGCCCATATACATGAATTAAATGCTGTGACGCACCATGTTCGATAATCTTATTAACCCAGCGTACATCGACAGTCTCGCCACCAAATAGTAAATACTTGACTGTCGCAAAAGCTTGAGGCACATCTCTAGCAATCTGTTGAAATAAGGCGGTAGTTAAAAATAGAACATCGATCTGTCGATCGCGGATTTGTAGTGCCAATTCTCTAGGCGAAAGCGTTACCTCTCGATCGATCGCCACTAGTTCGGCACCATTTAGTAACGCGCCCCATATCTCGAATGTCGCTGCATCGAAGGAGATGTTTGCAGCTTGGGCGACTTTATCGCATGGCTCCAATTTGATATAATTTGGATTGCATACCAGCCGATTTATTGCTTTGTGAGTTACGGCTACTCCCTTAGGCTGACCTGTCGAGCCAGATGTATAAATAACATAGGCTAAATTATCGCTATTTGGATCGCAGTGGAGATTATCGGCTTGTTCTCGATCGATAATTTCCCAATCATTATCGATCGAAACAATCGGATTTGCAAAATCTTGAAACCGATCGATTGAGTTCGATTGTGTCAGTAATACGGCAACTCGCGCATCTTCAAGCATAAAATTGAGACGCTCTTGAGGATAGCTGGGGTCTAATGGCACGTAAGCTCCGCCCGCTTTGAGAATAGCTAATAATCCCACGATCGTGTCGATCGATTGAGGAATACAAATACCGACTAAAACTTCCGCACCTACTCCTAATTTTTGTAAATGTCGGGCGAGTTGATTACTACGACTATTTAATTCTTGATAAGTGATGCGATCGCTCGCAAAATTCAGCGCGATCGCATCGGGATATTGTCTTACTCTTGCTTCAAAGATTTGATGGATACACTTATATTGAGATTTATCTACTTGGGTATGATTCCATTCCACCATTACCCGACTTAGCTCTACTTCACTTAATAATGGTAAGTTAGCAATTTGTCGATCGGGATTTGCGACAATGCCTAATAATAAATTTTTGAAATGGTTTAGCATTCGATCGATCGTGGCTGGCTCGAATAAATCTGTGTTGTATACGACTATCCCTCGCAGACCTTCAGTATCTTGCCAGTTACCGCCATCTGAGCTACGAAAATCTTCGCCACACTTCCAGAGATGCAGTTCCAGATCGAAGCGAGTTGTTTTATAGTCAATATTAATTAAGCTTGGTACTAATCCAGGCAATTCTAGTGGGGACATAGGTGCATTCTGGAAACCAAATACCACTTGAAATAGCGGATGATGGCTCAAGCTTCGCTCTGGATGTAATTCTTCAACTAATTTCTCAAACGGTAAATCTTGATGAGTATATGCGCCGACTGTTACCTCTCGTACTCTGTCTAATAATTCACGAAAAGTAGGATTTCCAGCTAGATCGCTACGCAGGACTAAAGTGTTGACAAAAAAGCCAATTATTCCTTCTATTTCGCTACGATTACGATTGGCAATTGGCGAACCGATCGCGATATCCGATTGGTGTGTATAACGGTAAATTAACGTTTTAAATGCAGCCAGCAGCGTCATAAATAGGGTAACTCCTGCTTGCTGCGACAACTGTTTTAAGCGATCGGTTAGCAGTTTTGGTAACTCTAAAAATTGGGTTGCCCCTCGGTAGTTTTGGAGCGGCAATCTGGGTTTGTCGGTAGGCAAATGCAGCGTCGAAATACCGTTTAATTGCTCCCGCCAGTAAGCTAACTGGGTATTGAGTACTTCTCCTTGCAGCCACTCACGCTGCCACTGAGCAAAATCGGCGTACTGGAGAGGCAGTTCCAACAGGGGGGAAGACCGATCTTGGGTAAAAGCCGTATACAGCGTGCCCAATTCCCGAATCAGTATCCCCAGCGACCAATCATCACAGATAATGTGGTGCATATTGATTAACAAAATATGTTCTGTTTCGGACAGGGCGAGGATGGTAACTCGCAATAATGTTCCAGAGGCTAGATTGAAGACATGTTGTAGCTCGTTGTTAATAATTCTCTTTGTTCTCACATCTCGCTCTTCCGCGCCTAATTGCTGGAGATCTAATACATGCAAAGGGATAGTTGCGCTGGGTGCGATCGCCTGTAGGGGTTGTCCATCCTCCACTATAAAAGTAGTGCGTAAGGTTTCATGACGACGGACGATTTCATTAAAAGTCTGTTCTAGTGCGGTTAAATTTAGCGCACCTGTAAGGTGAATTGCTGTGGGTACATTGTAGATAGTATTGCCAGGAATCGATCGATCGAGGAACCATAGCCGCTGTTGGGCAAATGATGTGGGAAAGACGAAGACTTCTGAGGAAAACATATCGCTTCTTGTTGGATTAAGAGTTGCGTGCGATTGAAATCGCTGACTAATCGAACCGTATTGGCTCCGCTTCTGCACCGCCCTCAAATGAATTTGGGGCTAATGGCGAAAGTCCACTGAAGTGGACTGAAAGATTTCTGCCAGTCCACTTCAGTGGACTTTCGTTGTTAGCCCGAACTTATAGTTCAGGGCGGTGTGAGAACGGAGCCAATATCCTCAGCCCATTTACGTAGCTCGATCGATACAAGCTTTTAGCTGTGCCGCAAGCACCTGGATATGCGGCTTCCTGAGCATCGTCAGATGATTGCCAGGAAGATGATGAATTTCCGTTCCACCTTCAGCTAGCCGATCCCAGCTCAAACTCGGCTCGTCCTCGCCAATACTTGTCTGAGCCGTGGTTCTAAACAAATCGATACGGCTGGAGTAGGCTTGCGGCACGTAGTCAAGCACTGCTTGACTATTGGCATAGAACACCCGCAGCATCGGCACGATAGCTAACTCGCTTAAAATTCTGAGCTGGGATTCTTTCGACGGGTTGAGGGTATCATTCTGATGCGATCGAGATCGCATCAGCCACTCCCAGCCAGAGTAACGCACGATTTTTTTAAAATTAGGAAATCGATCGATTAAACTAATAATTTGCTGCTTGACAATCGCGATAATTAGATAAACATAATCGAGAAAGAACGGCCAAATATATCGCGCCGCTGTCGTTAGCATAAACTTTAAACCATGACCTAAAGATACATGTCCTGGTATTGGTGCCAAAGTATCCAGCACCGCTAGTAATGCTACTTCTTCCCCTGCCTGATGGAGTTGTTGAGCCATTTCAAATGCCACCCAACCGCCAAACGACCAACCTCCCAAATAATAAGGGCCGTGGGGCTGTACCGATCTCAATGCTTCGATATAATGAGCAGCCATATCTTCAATCCGCTTTAGGGGCGGAGTTTTGCCATCGAGTCCGATCGGTTGAAGTCCATAGAATGGCTGGTTCTTCCCTAATTGTGCGGCTAATTCATAATAAGGAAAAACAACACCAAACACGGGATGGATGCAAAAGAAAGCTGAGTTTGAGCCATTAGGTTGAATTGCAACTAAAGGCGATCGCGGGAGCGTATCGGGTGGTGAAGATATCCAAGCTGCTAAACTTTCAAGTGTCGGATTTAAAAATAAGCTAGCTAGTGGTAATTCATAATTAAGTCGATCGGATATTTGTTGTAACAACCGGACAGTTAAGAGCGAATCTCCACCCAAATCGAAGAAGTTGTCGTAAATACCCACTCGATCGATATTCAGGACTTCAGCCCAAATTTCAGCCAGGGTGGACTCGGTAGGAGTAAGCGGTGCAATAAATTCCTTATCGATCTTGGGCGCAGGATCGAGTTTTATAAGCGCATCTCGATCGACTTTGCCACTAGCAGTGAGTGGGAGCGCATCTAGAAATACCAAAGCTTTTGGCATCATGTATTCTGGTAATTTTTCTGTTAAAAATTTGCGTAATAATGAAGATGTGAAATTTGGCGTATCTGTACGAGAGACAATATAAGCAATTAAATACTTATCTCCATAGTTATTCTCTCGATCGATTACCACTACTGTTCGCACATCTGGATGCCGACCGATCGCAGTTTTAATTTCTGATAATTCGATCCGAAAGCCACGAATTTTGACGCGATTGTCGCTCCGACCTAAAAATTCAATATTACCATCCGATCGATATCGAGCTAAATCGCCTGTTTTGTAAAGTCGCGATTCCTGTCGATCTTCAAAAGGATGAGCAATAAAATGTTTGGCAGTTAATTCGGGACGATTGAGATATCCTCGTCCCAATCCATCACCACCGATATATAGTTCGCCATTAATTCCAATTGGTACTGGCTCTAAATGTTTATCTAATATATAAATTTGTGTATTCACGATCGGTCGCCCGATCGATATTTGTTCGCTCGGAGACTTAATTTCGGCAACGGTAGACCACACCGTTGCTTCTGTCAATCCATAAGCATTAAAAAACCGCCGATGAGGTTTCCACCACCTGTTAATAATATCTTCGGGGCAGGATTCACCCGCACAAATAATAGTTTGCAATGCTGGTAGCGATGCTAAAGGTAGAACGTTTAATACTGCGGGTGGTAAGGTGACGTGAGTAATCGCTTCTTCGTGCAACAATTCGAGCAAAGTTTGTCCGGGCAATAAGGATTCTTTGTCAGCTAAATAGAGAGTTGCACCCGATCGCAATGCCATCACAATCTCAAAAATTGAAGCATCGAAACTTAACGATGCAAATTGTAAAATCCGGTAATTCGGTTGAATATTAAATATCTCAATCTGAGCTTGTGCTAAGTTGGACAATCCTCGCTGTTCGATCGCAACACCTTTTGGTTGTCCAGTTGAGCCAGATGTATAGATAATATAAGCTAGGTTATCTAATGTGACGCAACTGGTGGGGTTTTCTGGGCTGTATTGTTTAATGGTTTTCCACTCTCGATCGATGTCAATAATTGGCTGTAAGAAATTTTTAAATATATCGCTTGAATTCGATCGGATTATTAATAATGAAACTTGGGCATCTGCTAACATAAAGTTCAGACGCTCTTGCGGTAGACTAGGATCCAAAGGGAGATATGCTCCACCAGCTTTGAAAATAGCTAATATGGCGACGATAGCTTCTGGAGATCGATCGATATAAATGCCGACTACTCCTTCGGGAATTGTCCCCATTTCTTGCAAATAATGGGCGAGTTGATTCGCTCGGATATTTAGTTCTTGATAGGTTAATTGCTGCTCATTAAATACTAACGCGATCGCGTCTGGAGTTTTTCGCACCTGTTCTTCAAATAACTGATAAAAACACTCTTTAGGGTAATCTTTGTTCGTGTCGTTCCAATCGATTAATAACTGTTGTCGTTCTCGCACACTCAGCACCGCCACATCAGAAACGCGCTGTTCTGGATTAGCAACAACACTTGCTAGCAAAGTTTGAAAATGTCCGAGCATTCGCGTAATAGTAGCATTCTCAAAGATATCGGTGCTATATACCATTTGCCCTTTGACACTTCCCGCATCCTGCCACAAATGGAACTCTAAATCGAGCTTCGCAGTGGTGGTATCGAACTCCAATAGCGACAGCGTTACTCCAGGTAACTCTAGTGCTGAAATCGGTGTATTTTGAAAGCTAAATGCCACCTGAAACAACGGATGATAGCTCAAATCTCGCTCTGGGTGCAGCTCCTCTACTAACTTTTCAAATGGCAAATCCTGATGAGCATAGGCACCTAAAGTTACCTCTCGCACTCGACGCAATAATTCTCGAAACGTCGGTTGCCCCGAACAATCTGTCCGTAGCACCAAACTATTGACAAAAAAACCAACTAATCCTTCTAATTGACTCCGGTTGCGATTGGCAATGGGCGAACCGATCGCAATATCTTCTTGTTGCGTATAGCGATAGAGCAATGTCTCAAACGCTGCCAGCATCGTCATAAATAAAGTCACGCCTTCGTGGTAGCTCAGTGCCTCTAATGCTTGACTCAGAGAGGGCGATAACTCTAAAACCTGTTTTGCACCTTTATAGCTCGGCACAGCAGGTCTGGGACGGTCTGCGGGGAGATTTAGCACCGAAATTCCAGCTAACTGCTGTTGCCAGTAAGCCAACTGGGTTTGTAATGGCGAATCGCCTGTCCCTACTCCTTGCAGCCACTCCCGTTGCCATTGGGCAAAATCCGCATATTGAATTGGTAGTTCCGGTAGGGTAGGCTCCTTACCAGATGCAAAGGCTTTGTATAATATCCCCAGTTCTCGAACTAGCACCCCAATCGACCAACCATCGGCGACAATGTGATGTAGATTTAGCAGTAGCACATATTCGGCATCATCTAGTTGTAGCAGCTTTACTCGCAGCAACGGCCCAGTGGCGAGGTCGAATGGCTGTTGAGCGGCTGCGGTGGCGATTTGCCGCAGTTGTGTTTCCTGCTCTGGGCTATCTAGATTGCGTAAATCGACAAGGGGTAGCGGGATGCTCAGGCTCGGCGAGATTGCCTGTAGGGGTTGCCCATTCACCACCAAAAACCTAGTGCGTAAGGTTTCGTGGCGACGGACGAGTTCGTTAAATGTCTGCTTTAAAGCGGTAAAGTTTAGCGCACCTGTGAGGCGCAGTGCGGTTGAGACATTGTAAAAGGGATTGCCTGGTGCTAACCTGTCGAGAAACCACAATCGCTGTTGGGCAAAGGAAGTATGAAAAACGAACACCTCTGCTGCTTCAGAAACATTAAGTTCTTCATCATCTGTTAGACTACCGAGCAGATTCTGGCTCATATATTAATGACAAATAGTAAGTATTCGCGCCGATCGATGTGTTAACCTCCACTATGCAAATAGGGTTGCAACTCCAGTGGTGCTGTAACCATTCATGACGATCGGAAGTTGTCTGTAGTATTATCTATCCTAGCTTAATGGCGATCGCCAAGCAAACAAATCAATCACAAGACAGATCTTTATGCTCAATTTCTCCGATCGATCTGGAGATTGGGTAAAAGCGTTGGCATGAAAAGATTGTGCTTTGTGAAATTAGCTCGGATCGATCTCATCAAATAGATTTCACCCAGATGGGAGATTTATTCGGGTAAGTAGCCGATCCCAAATTACCACGATCGATCGGTCGATCGATAATCTCGATCGAGAATTACATCATCGGATCGAATTTTACCGAATTGTGCGTTGACGAGTGGGTAATTTATCGGTAACTGTTCAGGGGGTGATGAGAGAATGCGGGTTTCCGGCTATTTTCTGACACGTTCGAGTACTGATTAGCCATTTTCTCAGCCTATTGCAGTCTCAAACCCATTGACTTCATACCCCTGTGAACAGCTACCATTGTTGTATCTTTCCTCCATTTGCAAAAGCGGAATATGCTTGGTTTTCTGGTTGAGTCTATCTCAACTGCTCGTTCTGGTGAAATTCTACTTTTTTTCTTCTTTCCTTATCCTAAACTCACGTTAAATTATGGTGAATAACTATATATTTTTTACCTTTATAATTATTTCTACTCTGAGTATAAATGCTTTAGCAAAAAAAATCTTGAAACGGGAATGGGTTTTGTGGCTATGCTCCACAGCTCCTTTTATAATTATGACAAGATTTATGTGGAAGGTGACAGTAGGCAACGGTGATGATTTTATAAAAGCTTATTATCCTGCTGGTAAGCAAGTTTTACAAAATCCATTTAGCATGTACCACCGAGAAGGTGCCGACGTGTGTGTTTCTGGTTTTGTCAATATCCCGCTACTAGCTTATGTATTTACACCTCTAAATGTACTGAGTGAGACTGATGCTGCGCGACTATTTCGTATTATCGGGATTTTAGCTATTTTTATAACTTGGTATTTGCTTATTAAAATAACTCAAACATTTGATTGGAGAGCTGTGGTCTTAACTGGGCTGTTTATAATAAACGGCCCTCTTTATTACAGTGTTAAAATAGGTAACAGCACTCACTTTGTCTTGCTTTTATTGGTAGTAGCTTATTATTTTAATAGCAGGAAAATGGCGATTTGGAATGGAGTATTAGTGGCGATAACAGCATTCATAAAAGTTCCGTTGTGGCTTCTAGGCTTTTACTATCTCGCACGGAAAAAATGGTGGGTAGTAGCAGGATATGGTGCAGCACTAATAGCCATTGTTGGAGCATCTCTACTACTATTTGGTACTAAGCTACACTTAGCTTGGTATCAAGAATGCATTGCTCCCTTTGCTGACAAACCAATAGGAGCTTTCAACGTTCAGTCAGTAAATAGCTTTCTAGCTCGCCTGTTGCTTAATGCTCAACTGAATAGTTGGCAATTGTTGGAGATAAGTTGGGACTTCAAAGTAGCACGAGCCTTTCTACTTTTTCTACTAGTAGGTGTGGTTATATTCGTTTTTTGGCGTTCAAAATCTCCTAATAATGTCAAAGAAAAAAACCTGGAATTCTCAATTGTCCTATGTTTAGCATTAGTCATCAGTCCAATTGCTTGGACTCACTATTATCTACTCTTACTGCTTCCTTATTCATTATACATAGCTGATAAATTAGCTGTTCCCCAAGGATGGAGGTGGGCTACCTCGATCTGGCTAAGTGCCTTTCTAATATCACTTCCTGTGATTTTTGAATCTCAAGATGCAGTTGTTCAATTTCTCTTTTTTAAAGTATTAATTTCTCATTATTTCTTTGGAGGAATTATCCTACTAGGAGTATTATTGGCTGCACGATTGCAAAATAACAATCACCCTCAGCCATCCAATAGTAAACTTGAAGTATAAACTAGGGCAATAGTTATTTTATCAAATTTTCCTATTCTTTATAGGGTGTTTAAAAAGGGGAGTAGAGAGTAAAAAAACAAACATTCTCGCTATCGTAGTCCTCTAAACTTTTATACTAGAGTTTATAGGGGGAAACGCAGAATTGGTGCAAAATAGGATGCTAAAGATTTCTTTTGTCAGGAAAGGCTCTATGAACTGCATCATCGTCCCATCGGCTTGGAGATCTGGATAAGATTCACTGACAGCAAATAATCTACCTAAAGCCCCCGTCAGGGCACCTTCCGCCTCGCTTAGGCTTTGCATTTGCGCGGGCGCGCCCGGATCTCTAGCCGCTCTACTACTGGCTCGCCAATCGATCCAAGTGTCGCGCCTCATGCGATGATGAAGATGAAAATTCCGATAAAACTCAATTCGGTGACTACATAATCGTAGAGTACCCACTCGGATCGATCGAATTGACAAATAATGAAAATTTTCGATCGCCAGTCAAATGATAATATTTGTTATCGATCGCTCTTGGTTGCCCCTATGCTTATAATAATTGAGTACGTAACAACAAGTCAATTTCAGGGGAGACATAGATCGTTATGACCGACTATCATGTTCCGACTGCTGATGCAGATAGTAAGCCGTTAGAGAGCGATTTAGATCGATCTACAAAATACAACCGTCAAGGAATAAACAAACATGCATTAGGCGATCTAGTTGGGGCGATTGCTGAATACGATCGAGCGATATCGCTAAATAACAACTATTTTCAAGCTTATAATAATCGCGGTTTAGCAAAAGGACAAATCGGCGATTTGGCAGGAGCGATTGCCGATTACAATCGGGCGATTAATCTCGACAATAACTATGCTAAGGCTTATTATAATCGCGGTCGTGCTCGAATCAAAGCTGGTAATATTTCACAAGCAATTGCCGATTATAGTTGGGCGATTAAACACGATGCCCATTATGCTAAGGCTTACTACAATCGGGGTTTAGCCAAGCTAGAGTTAAATGATAAAAAAGAGGCAATTGTAGACTTCGATCGGGCGATATCTGTAGATTCAAACTATGCCAAAGCATACTATCAAAGAGGAAATATTCAACACGATTTAGGCGATAATGTTGCGGCGATTGCTGACTACGATCGAGCGATTTCAATCGCCCCAGAATATATCAAAGCTCTTTATAATCGAGGTAATATTAAATGTGAAACGGGCGATAATTTAGGTGCAATTTCAGACTATGATTTAGCGATCGCGATCGATCCCAATTATGCTAGAGCTTACTACAATCGCGCTCTCAACAAAATCGTGTTAAAAGATCGAGTAAGTGCGATCTCTGACTTCGATCGAGCCGCTAATTTATTTCATCAGCAAGGAGATTTAGATAACTATAATAAGGCAATTAAAAAGCAGACATCAGCATACGATATTAGCGATCGATCTAGTAAAGACCGACCATAACTTACTAGTTATACATCGATCGTCAATCGATTGTGATAGCGATAAAAAGCAAGGAATCGACTAGCAAGTTCACATCTAAATTGCTATAGTGGAAAGGTCGATAGGCAATCTGGAAACTAACCGAGCGATCGAGCGAGAATTGGTATTTATTTCGATGTATTTAGAAAGTTATGGCATCATTCAGCTTAAATATCGAAGTCACATTTATAGACGACCTTACAGGTGAATCGCTCGGTCTTACCCATATTCCTGCTAATAATTTACCAGATTCATTCGAGCGCGATACCAAGATCGAACTTAGCGGCGCAGAGTGGAGTGTGTTGAATGCTCGACCAAAAACTCGCGCTCAATATACAAAATCTAAGACCCTCATTTTGTGGATTCGGCGGATCGAACTGGTTAATCCTAATGATATTCTGTATAGTTTACCATCGATCTGTAGCGTAATTCCAGCAGTAAATAATCGCCCGCTTTCTGGTAGTGAATTAACATTTGCTGAAGATGACTGGCGGCAATTTGAATTTATTTCTCATCAACTTGCTGATAAAGTCGATAAAGAAATTTCTAAAATTAGCATAATTAATGAAACCGCAGCCGTTGGAGTTTGCTGGAGTGCCATTCATATCCGATCGAAACCCGAAATTCCGATCGTCAGTAATCTTGCCTTAACCCATCTGGCAAATATATTAAAGGTTACTACTAAATCCGCCGGGATAACTTACGACGGATCGCAGTCACCGATTGCTGATGGTTATTCATTTGCATTAAATGACGACTTTTGGATCTATGGTATTGTGCCCAATAGCAAAGTTCAAGTAATTGCGATCGGTCAAGATGCTAATATATCACCAACTGAAGCATCGATCGATCGGCTGCAAGAACTCGCTCGTAAATTTAACCTCGATTTAGTCCATTGGTGTCGGTGTATTCGGGTCGCTCCTGATGACGAGTTATTTCGATCTTTATTATTAAGTATCGATTAAATGTTCGATCGAAATCTAGCTTACTTTTTACAAGTCGTCGGATCGAATTGGACGCGATATTGATAAATAACTCGCTTACCTTTGTCTTTTAGTGGGCGATTTTTATCGGCTGCACTTAATTCTTCTGTTGCTGCTCTACTGGCAATTTCTCCTAACTTTCGTTGCTCTAGCGTGTCTCGGTCTGTAAATGTTTTGATTTTGAGACTGTCTGCACTAATAGATCCTAAAATAGCTTCATCTGGATTTTCAGGAACTGAACCGAGAACAGCCATCAACACGATAAAGGGAGTTTGTTTTTCTTTACCACAGAGCATTCCTTGTGGATATTTAATCGTGATGGTCTTCGATGGATAAGGTTCTTTAACATCATACTCTTTCATAAATAAGCTCAGTTGCTGGAGAGCTGCATCGGTATATTTACCATAAAAGCCATTGCCACCATTATTACCCGTGGGAGTGCCCGATGGCTGCGGTGTTGGAGTAGTGGTAGGCGTAGGCGTAGATGTGGGTGTGGGTTTCGGCGTTGCGGCTGGTTGTTGTGCCTGATTATTAGGATTGGGCGATGGTTCGGTTGTTAGCGGTTTGTCGCCGCCATCGTCGTCTGTCTCGGTGTTTGGCTGTGGGGTAGGAGTGACGGGTTGAGGTTTTTTGGCGATTGGTTTGGGTTTGACAGGTGGGGATACTTTTGGCGTTGGTTTGGTAGTAGGCTTAAAAACGTTTTCGGGGTCGAAGTCTGGGGCGATGGGTTGTTTTTGGGGGACTACTTTTTTCTGCTTGGGGGTGGGTGCTTTAAAAATCGTGCCGTCAGACGGACGCTGTGGCGAAAAGGGAATAGTTTGAGGCGCGGTAGAAAATTTGGTGCTTGGAGGAGCCGCTGCTGGGCGACTGGGGACGATCGGTCTAGCTGAGGGTAAAACTTGCGGCTTGGGGACTTGCGGAGCTTGAGGGATGCGCTGTAGCTCGCTGGGAGTAAGTTGAACGACCTTGACTGTAGTGGGGCCAGCTTTTTGAGCTTCTTTGTCTGGCTGGGTGAAAAAGGGTAATATAGCTCCAATGCTGGCATGTAGACCGATCGAAGCTAGAATTGCGATCGTCGTCGGATCGACTAAAGTGTCTAAAAAGTTTTTGCGGGTGGAAGATTGATACATATTTACCGTAAACGCTAACTGTCAGACACTAGGATTGAGACGATTTAATCCTATTTTAAACTACATCAGGCGATCGCGAGTCGTTGTTAACTTCACTAGAGATCGAGCTAAGTGGGAAAATCTTTGGCATAATTGTTTAGATATATTAAAATCTGTTAAAAATTTACCAATGCGCGGACAATTCAATTCTTTTCGACGCAATCCCTTGCGCTGGTTGAAACGTCGTTATCTCCGATGGGTGGCATTGAGCTATTGGAGCTATCGCTGGCTCGTCTGTCGCGGTACAGATCGACAGTTCGCACAGGTGCAAGTCTGGCGAGTAGCAGTAGGTTTCGATCTGGCGGCGTGGCTACTAGCGATCGAAGATTCGGTCAAACCAGAATACTGGGGCATGATGTGATTTAGGTTTTAGGTTTTAGGTTTTAGGTTTTAGGTTTTAGGTTTTAGGTTTTAGCGAAGATCTACCCACCCCGCCCTACGGGCACCCCTCCAAGGAGGGGATTTTCCATACTCCTTACTTCTTACTCCTTACTCCCCCTCTCCCCCTCTCCAAAATAGTAACCAGAGTTGGTATGCTATTTACATGACGCTGCTCAATGTGACTACTCTCGATGCTCCGACTGCTAATTTAGCGACGGTGACAGCCTTAGCACCCATGCAGGATGTGACGGATGTTTGCTTTATGACGACGATCGCTAGTTATGGCTGTCCGGACTACTTTTTTACTGAATATTTACGGGTGCATGAGACTTCGCGCCCGGAAAAACATATCGTTAAAGCGATCGTCGAAAATACTACAGGTCGCCCGATTTTCGCTCAGATGCTGGGTGAGAGCATCCCCGATCTGGTGCGGACGGCGCACTTACTCAGTCATTATCCGATCGCGGGAATAGATTTAAATATGGGTTGTCCCGCACCCAAAATTTATCGGAAGAATGTCGGTGGGGGACTGTTGCGCGATCCCGATAAAATCGATCGGATTCTAGGCGAGTTACGCTCGGCTATAGCTGGACGGTTTACGGTGAAGATGCGGATTGGATTTGAAGATACTGCCAATTTCGATCGCGTCTTGGCATCGATCGATCGACATCAGATCGATTTATTGAGTTTACACGGTCGGACGGTGAAGGAAATGTATCACGGTACCGTCCATTATGACTCGATCGCCCATGCGGTATCTCGATTGCGGTGTCCGGTATTGGCAAATGGGAACGTGACTTCGGCACCTACCGCACTCGAAATTCTTGGCTTTACCCAAGCGGCGGGAGTTTCGATCGGCAGATCTGCGATTCGCAATCCTTGGATTTTTAAGCAAATTCGTCAAGCGTTGGCGCGACAACCAGTTGAAGTGGTGACGCTAGCTCAGGTACGCGATTATATCGATCGATTGTTTCGGATGCCTACGGTACAAGCAATCCAGGAAAGATCGCGCATCAGCCGTCTGAAGATGTATCTCAACTATATCGGACAGGGGGTAGATCCGGCGGGTGTATTTTTGAAAGAGATGCGGAAGGCGCAGACTGAAGCGGAATTATTTGGGGTGTGCGATCGCGAGTTATTAACTCATCCCGATCGGGTATTTGCCGATAACCCATATCCAGGGCTGTTAGCTCGTCCGGGTTGCGAGGGTTAACGATCTGTTTTGTGTAGAGCAACAGATGGGGAATAGTCGCTGTTCGATCCTAGCAATTTTTATATAAAGGTTTTAATTTTCTGGGTAGAAGCATTGCTGACATCAGCGGTTGCCGCTTGATGGTTTCTAAAAGTATAATTGGTGCGATGATACCCACAAGAAATGCCAATAGCGAATTGAAGTAGTCCGCTTTGCTTAGAAGAGAAAGAAACTCGAACGATTTTTCCTGTAGAATACCATGAAATATCAAGATAAATAGGCTGCTCGACCCTAAATATGCCAGGATTTTCTTGATGACAACAAAATTATCCATTAATGTGGCAAAAGAGATAGTAATGTATATACCTAGCATTGCTTTTAATGATGAGATAATCGCATCTCCATATACTCTCTTATTTAGATCGAGAGTTCGATCGAACCAATAGTGCAATAGAGAAAATATGAGTATTGCACCAAAGAAACCTAAATAATTAAAGCGCAACGATTGAATATTTTGTCTCATCAAAAATCCAAACATAATAAAAGCAGAGCTAATCCAGATAATGTCAATGCTAAATGGGAGTCCTGGTAAATATTTCATTTGACCAAACATCGTATTAGCATAACTTAAATTTGATACGTCGATTCGCCAAAAAACATCGATAAATGTTGCACCGATTATCAAAAAAAATGTATTAGCCGAGATTCTTAAAACCAACTTATACTTGAATTTATCTGTTATGTTCAAAAATAATCTTGAAAATAATAGAGCAATAAATAGATGTGGTAAAAACCAAAGTGCTTCCCACGCGATCGTACTACCTGTTCCATAGACTATCCCAAAAATGTGCTTTATCCAAAGTGGGTGATGAGACAACATTTCGCCAATACCTACGCATATTAAGACAACTAGATATGGCTTCAATAAAGAATCTACCTTTGAAAAAATGAATGGCTTTATCGGCTCAGATTCTTTGAGGAATATTCCTGAAACAAAGAAAAATAAAGGCATGTGAAATGAGAAAATTAATCTAAACAGGATACCTTTATCTTCATGTAGAGCAATCCAGTTATGACCGAGCACAACTAAAGCTATTCCCAGCCCTTTGGTGATATCAATGGTATTATTTCGCTGGGTCATGCTAAATCCTTAGTTAAAACTCGATCGATAATACGGCGAGAAATACAATTAAGTCAAGTAATATGTATACTTGCTTTATTTACCACAACAAATAGGGGCAATTCATCAAGCGGCGGTTTTATTCGGAGGTTCCCTCCGAATAAAAAAACCGACAAGACATTGCCCCTACCCGATTAGAAATGTTAATTGACGATCGATACTGTGACTAGCTCTTGGGTTTTGCCGACAATACATGGGCACTATCGCCGTTGTTGCTATTCCCGATCGCGATTGGTGCAGCGATTGGCAAACCGACTAGTTTGAGATCTGGTGGCGATGTTACTGGTACATCATCAACAATCGGATTGCGGGACATAATCAGCGCGATCGATTGAGTGACATTATCAGCAAAAATCGCCACCAATGCATTATCAGCCGCCCGATCTAATGCCCATTCGAGTGCTTCGCCTTCGTTGAGCTGAATCGTGTGGGGGACGGGAGTCTCGGTTTTGGCTTGAGCGATCCCTTGGACGATTAATGCGGCTACTTCACCCCGATCGCGACCGCGCAGATCCTCATCTTCTTTAATGACGATCCGATCGAAGAATGTAGCAGAGAGCCGACCCAATTCGATTAAATCTTCATCGCGGCGATCGCCTGGGCCGCCAATGACTCCGATCGATTTACCCGGCCAGTTCTTGACAAAACTGCCAACTGCTGCATACCCCGCTGGATTGTGGGCATAATCTACTAGCGCGTGATAATTGCCCAGGTTGAATAAATTCATCCGTCCGGGGGTCTGCTCTGCTGAAGCCCGGAAGGTGCGTAAACCCGCCCGAATTTGCTCGATTTTCATCCCCTGAACGAAGGTGGCTAGACTCGCGGCGAGGGCATTGGCGATCATAAATGGTGCCCGTCCGCCCAGGGTAATCGGTACGCGCTCGACTTTCTCGATCCGGTGTACCCAATCTTGCTGCAAGATCGAAATGTAGCCCTCTTCTAACACGGCAGCAATGCCCCCGCGCTGAACGTGGGCGCGAACGAGGGGGTTATCAGAGTCCATCGAGAAATAAGCCACCTTCCCGACGACATGCTTTGCCATTGCCGCGACGCGATCGTCGTCGGCATTCAGTACCGCATAACCATCGGCGTGAACTGCTTCGGCGATGACGGCTTTGACTTTGGCCATTTGGTCGATATTGTCGATATCGCCTAAGCCCAAATGATCGGCTGCGACATTTAGTACCACCCCAACATCGCAGGATTGGAAAGCAAGCCCAGAGCGAAGAATGCCGCCGCGTGCGGTTTCGAGTACGGCAATATCCACTGTCGGATCTTGGAGAATAATCTGGGCACTTTGAGGGCCTGTAGTATCGCCTTTTTCGACTAGACGATCGCCGATATAGATGCCGTCGGTAGTGGTAAAACCAACCGAATCATATACTTGACTGAAGATATGGGCGATCGCGCGGGTGGTTGTAGTTTTACCATTAGTACCCGTAATTGCCACGACCGGAATTCGCGTTGGCGTTCCGGGGGGAAATAACATTTGCAGGATCGGCGCAGCCACATTCCGACCGACACCTTGACTGGGGGCGATGTGCATCCGCAAGCCCGGTGCGGCATTGACTTCGACGATCGTACCATCTGCCTCGGCGAGGGTTTTAGTAATATCGGTGGTAATTACATCGATCCCGATCACATCTAAACCGATAATGTGTGAGACGCGCTCGGCGATCCAGACGGTATGGGGATGGATTTCATCGGTACGATCGATCGCGATCCCGCCCGTGCTGAGATTTGCTGTCGCCCGCAGGTAACAAATTTCGCCCTCTGGTAAAATGGTATCGAGGGTATAGCCTTGTCGATCGAGTAGTTCCTTGGTCGAGTCGTCGATTTCAATCTGGGTGAGCATATTATCGTGACCCTTGCCGCGCTGCGGATTTTGATTCTCTTGCTCGACTAGGGCGGCGATCGTCCACAAGCCGCTACCGACAACGTGTGCGGGGACGCGCTCGGCGACTGCTACGACTTTGTGATTTACTACCAAAATCCGGTGATCCCGACCTTGATAGAAGTGTTCGACGATCGTGCCTTTAGAGATATCCCGCGCGCGATCGTAGGCGACTTCTGCCTGTTCCCACGTTTTGATATCGATACTCACACCGCGCCCGTGGTTGCCATTTAAAGGCTTAATCACGATCGGGTAGCCCAATCGTTCGACCGCGCCTGCCAACTCGCCAAAGGAATCAATCGTCATCCCCACGGGCACGGGTACGCCCATACTCGCCAGAATTTTTTTGGTACGTTCCTTATCGCAAGCTAACTCTACCCCCAGCACGTTGCTGTGGGAAGTTAGAGCCGCCTGAATGCGTTTTTGATATTTACCGTAGCCAAATTGAATCAGATCGCAAGTATCTAGCGTCATCGAGGGGATGCCCATCCGGTGAGCTTCGCGGACTAGTGCCTCGGTGCTGGCTCCCAATGCGGCTTCATCCCGCAGCTCGATTAAATCGTTCAAGTCTCGCTCTAGTTCGGCGGTGGGGTAGCTACCAGTATCGACGATACTCTCACACAGCCGGAGTGCGGCTCTGACGGCATAACGTCCAGCGGTTTCAATTTGGTACTCAATCGCGACTTGATAGATGCCATCTGTAGCTGTCTCGCGGGTGCGCCCAAAGCCAACTTCCATCCCCGCTAGGGTTTGCAGCTCCAGAGCCACATGCTCTAGAATATGCCCCATCATTGTCGATGTTTTGACCCGACTCAAAAAACCCCCGCGACATCCCGGCGAGCAGTGATGCTCTTCTAGGCTGGGCAAAGTTGCGACTAAACCTTCATAAAACCCCGGAATGGTATTAGAAGGTCGATCGGCCAGATCCTCCAAATCCAGGCGCACGAGAATCAGCTTTGAGCGGCGGATGCTCCAGTAGTTCGGGCCTCGAAGCGTTTGGGTTTGGAGAATTTTCATAAATGTAGTGCGCTTTATTTAGTACTGTGTAATTAAATGTAATATATCACTCTTTAGATAGAGTTATTAAAGTTTGAGGTTAAGCATCTTGGCTACTCAAATCTCACTTAACATATATAAAAATCTTACTCTTAACTTAATTTCAAGTTGGGTATCTACTTCTGTATCACAGCACACAAATTTGCTAACTATCGATATTTAAAAGTATCACAGCGCACAAATTTGCTAACTATTGATACTTGGAAATATTCTAGCGCAAACATTTGCTAATTATCGCTATTTAAAAGTATCCCTGCACACTATAACGTTGGCATCACCTACCGAAGGTAATCGCCAAAAAGGCTTAAAGTACGAGTCGGGTTTAACTTGAAGAGCGAAATAATTTCAGCAGCAATCGTACTTACCGATCGACCGAATTTGGCTTAACTACGATTTAAGAAGGTAAGACAGTCCGATGTTGATAGTTATACCGATTGCCTTTACTCAAGACATGTACTGTCAGATTGTGCAGACTTAATGGCGAGGTTTTCACCACATCCAGATAATTGGTATGAGTCAATTCTCGCGGATCGATAATGGTAATGGTACCTTTGCCGATAACTTCAAAGGTGCCCTCACCATCAAAAGCAGCACAGGTATCTTCATCGATGCCAATGCCTAATTTATCAGGATGGGCCGCGATCGCACTCATTAATCTTGCCATCCGATTGCGGTTGTGGAAATGTTGATCCACTAACAAATCGGGGAAAATTCCCAAACCATCAGTCAGATCGACTAATAATTGATTTGGCGATTCACCACTGCTCCCGCCAGCAATCATCTTTTCACCGACGATGGCTGCGCCAGCACTAGTTCCCGCCATGACGAGATCCCCCCGTTCGATTCGCTGCTTGATGGATGCAATAAACTTGCTCCCACCAATGAGATCGCACAATCGCTGTTGATCTCCCCCTGTAATAAAGATACCCGTACATCGCTCCAAAATATCCAACCATCTCTCTTCATCACATTCTCTCGGCTGTCGAATGTCAAGTACTTGGACTTGTTGCGCGCCCATTCCCTGAAATATTTTGTAGTAACGATCGCCAACAACGCTGGGTTCTTGGGACGCACACGGTACGATCCCAATGCTAGCTTGCTGTCCACCAGCACTTTCAAAGAAGGCTCTCAAGATCTCACAGCCATTGACCTTATCTTCTGCACCCCCAATTACCATGACTGGATAGCGGGTAGAAATGACCATAGATTGTTGGACTAGAATGGGCTTTACTTCAAGCATAATTGTGATGGGAGATGGGAGATGGGAGGGGGGAGGTGGGAGGTGGGAGTAAGAAGTAAGGAGTAAGGAGTAAGTTTTCCGTTACCCTTTACCCTCTACCTCCTAAAGCCTAAAGCCTAAAGCCTAAAGCCTAAAGCCTAAAGCCTAAAGCCTAAAGCCTAAAACCTAAAACTTGTCATACTGTCCTGTCAGCTTGTTGAGTTGTTGGATTAGTAGGCTCAAGAATAATCCGACATCGGTGACAACGCCGATCGATTCGATCGAGCCGCGATCGCTGAGTTTAGTCACTACGGCAGGATTAATGTCCACACAGACCATTTTTACACCAGCGGGGGTCATATTACCGACCCCGATCGAATGGAGCATACTCGATAACATCAAAATTAGGTCGGCACCTTCAATTAAGCGCGCGTAATCTGCCTGGGCTTCGAGCAGATCCATTTTAGTATCGGGCAAGGGGCCATCGTCGCGAATCGATCCGGCGAGGGAAAAGGGAATCTGATGCTTGACGCACTCATACATTACGCCACTTGTCAAAATGCCTTGTTCGACGGCGTTGGCAATGCTCCCGCAGCGACGAATTGTATTAATTGCTTTCAGGTGGTGGCGGTGTCCGCCATGTACCGAGGTACCGCGCTGCATATCTACGCCCAAAGAGGTGCCCATTAAAGACTGCTCGATATCGTGGACGGCGATCGCATTACCACCTAATAGGGCGTGGACGTAACCGTCGCGAATCAACCGATTCAGG
>NZ_JANYJC010000129.1 GCF_025361915.1 Chamaesiphon sp. GL140_3_metabinner_50 | reverse complement strand
GATCTACCGAGTGACGCATAGATGTTAGTACCAAATAATACATCTAAAGTACAGCTATAACGAGCGAGTAATAATGCCCACGCGCCCAAGACGATCGTGTTAATTTTTACATTGACTTCACTACCGATCGAAGTTGGCAATACCGACAATTCCACTTGTCGCTCGGCATCACACAACGGCTGTTTTAAACTATCTTTAATGGCGATCGGGAGTTGAGTTGGTACCGCGCCACATAATCGATCTAGCCAAAGTTTCATAGGTAACATCCAAGTATTTGCAAAGATATTTTAAAATTAAATTACAATAATTTTGCCGATCGCATTTAAAAGTAATAACAACAGTGCAATTCTTTTTCTAATTAATACTTCGATAGTTTTAAAATTTAAATTTAGCTAAAAAGTATTAAATTGTTCGAGCGATATTGTAAATTTTAAATAGTATTAAAGTCTACTGTGTGGGCAAAAATATTTATTTCGATCTAGCTCAAAACAAATCGATCGTCATAGTCGAAATAGGTTTCAACCATCGCGGATTCTTATGCTTATACAGTAACAGGTTGTCTCTTAAAATGACAATGAGTAAGAATACGTAGATTTTTTAAATAACCTACAGGTCTTGCTAGTAGCGGTTTGACTGCGAATATTAACTCTTTGACGCAGGCTCGCCCGATCGGTTTTAAAAAACAAATCGGCAAAACGATCGCTGACATTCTTTTCAATCTTCAGCGATGATATATGCAGATGTTTTGTCAATCAATATTCGATCGAAGATCGCTCATAACTTGTGATGCAGATCGCTGAGAAATTATTAGTTATCTGATGCGATCGTTTGCGTTCGCAAAGCGTCTCGGTACGAGAATCGACCGACCGCAATCTAAAAAGCCAGATCGGAGGAATTACCCATCCCGATCTGGCTGTTAGATCTGTAGGTTGGGTAGAGCAAGGCGAAACCCAACACACCCAACAAAGTTTCTTTCATCCTTTAGCCGACGCTAATTCGATCCTGTGGAGAATCCCAATATTAAAAGCCAGATCGGGAGGAATTACCCATCCCGATCTGGCTGTTAGCATCCTAGCAATAGCGATTACCTACGGTAGGCTTCGCCAACGATTCAACCGTCTAACTTACTGGTATAGTATTGCCACTGGAGCTGATGATATTCGGCAACTTGGGGCTTGAGCTGAAATTTCAAAGTTTTTCCGGGTAAAACATCAACCTGTAAAAATGAGTAAGCGTGGTACTTGTGTGCGCCGCGTCCGGTTTTACCTAAAAATTGATGCGATATAGCCACATCCTGCAACTCACTACCAACTCGCTCTTGCAAAATATTCCCCTCAGTCCGTTGGCGGCGCAGACTAAAACCACTCCCACCACAGATCGCCCATTTTATCCCCCTGTCTGCATGTCCGGTTTCTAGGGTTTCGAGGTATTCAAAACAATGAGCGTGACCGCACATCACCAGATCGACCAACGGACGGTTATCTACCAGCGGTTTGAGAGCTAATTCGACTCGATCGAACACCGTCCGTAAATAATGCCGCACCGCTAAAGTCTGACCCTGATGCCATTTCGTCGCTTCGGTCACATACGGCGGATGATGAAAATAAATCATCCGTCCCCGCACGGTTTTATCTTCCCAAGAGGCGACTAATCCCCGCTCCAGCCACTCCAATTGCTCGAAATCGATCCGCTCTTTGCCCGCATTGGGGTGCAGTTGTTTTTCCAAATCGCCAATTACTTCTTCAATCTGCTCGACTTTACCCAGCAACTCGTCGAGAGATTCTCGTTCGCCGATTTTCGGTGCCGAATCGTGCGGATCTAAAGTTTGAATGACTTGTAAATGTTCGTCTCGCTCGGTTTGCAACCCTTCGAGATCGGCGAGTAATTGCTGACGGTGACGATCGGATTCGATCGGCAGTGGGGCATTAAATGTATTAGAATCGAGCGCGAAAAAGTCGATCCCGCCATACCGAAATTGATAGTAACGGTTAGGGAGCCGGGTAAACTTCCCCGGCTGGTAATTCAACGCTTTACCCGTCGCTGTCTGGGCGGTATAGTGTCGCTCTAGGTGCTGCTGGAGTGCCGATTCGGGAATATCTTGGAGATAATCTAAAAAGGCTCTAGCATAAGCATCGCCCTGATAAGAGCCATGCCAGCCGACATCGAGATCGATCGCATACCGAAAAGCCTGCCGCAGGGGACGCAATAGCTGAGATAATACGCCATACGCGATCGGCAGATCGTAGTAGTCATGATTGCCCAGTACTGGTAAAAAGGGGCGATTGAAGACCATCGAGTCGTAGCTGATTTGCGCTGGATGTTCGCCACCCACCAATAACTCGCGATAGGGTTTAATAAAATTCTCTGGATACTGTTCGCTCGATCCGACCAGATAAACGACATCGCCTGTATGAAGGATAAATCGCGCCTCAGCCGCCGAGCGGATCATTAGCTCTGCAACACGCCGCTGGGGACTATCGCCCCGGTGTACGCCATTCCCGCTGTCTCCTAGCACGCAAAATGTAAACCCTTGCTCTGAGTCGTTCCGATCGTCTAAAACTAGCTGCGTGCGATCGATCCCTAACCGATCGAATAATGGATGATTCCACCGCAGCCGTTCTTGCATTTTGGCAATCTTACGTTCGATACTCGGATCGGCAACTAACTTCATCAGGGATTAATAAGTACTTTTTGATGATGACATCTTTCTTTATTATTGACGATCTGTTAATGTTTACGATCTAACGATCGATAGATTTCTGCTGTGTTCTGGGCGCGATCGTCTTAAAAAACCGGGAGGGGCAACTCATAAATTGCCTCTCTCTACTTTTCACAGCGTATACACAAGTCTACTGGGGGGAAACGCACAATTCGGGGTTAATTTCACCTAAACTCACGTACTGATATTGTGATTATCGCTACGATCTGCTGATTGGGATACTTGGGATGAGTAATCTCCACCTAATGATAGAGCAGCTAACTAATGGGGCTGGTTAAGATCGGAACATAACTTATGGACAAGCAGCCAATTGGAATGATGACTTCCTTAGTTCGAGACTCGTCATTATCAATTTAGATGAGCTGTCAATCGTTTTAGTAGTCAGGAGCTAATTATGTCTAGACCAATCAATGAGCGGATCGCTGACAATGTGGAGAAAGTCAAAGGTGAAGGCAAACTTCGATCGGAGAATATCCGCGAAGTTCTAAATGATGCTGCTTCGCTAACAGTTTCCGAACTCAAAGAAGGATCTCGCCAAATGCGGACGATTCTCAAAGAGGCGATCTCGACAATTGCTGCCGATTTCAAGGATAAAAGCAGCGAAATTCCCGAAAAAGTTACCCATTCGATTGAAGGTGCGATCGAGGATAGTACTCGCTATAGCCAAGATGCGATCGCCAGTCTTCAAACCAAGATTCATGAAATCCAGCATCAAATCGACGAACGACAACGCGAAATCGATCTGGATTTACAAGACACGATCGTGGAGATAAAAGCTACCGATATCGACCGATCCAGTCAACTCAAATCGGCGATCGATAAGGCAGTTAGTAATGTTAAAGAACGCAGAGAATCTGAATTGCTAAAGCAACAATATCTCAATCTCAAATTTCAATTAGCGAACTTAGATTCTAAACTATCAGATCGCTATGGCGATCGTTATACTGATGTCAAACATCAATTGGATAACATCAAAACGATCTACGATCGGGCAAAAGTTGAAGCCGAAGCCAGCGGTGTCACTCCCGTTCGAGCCAAACAAACCGAGATCGAGCGGAAGTTAAGTAAGTTTGCTTCAGCCGTTGCGATCTCAGAGCATGAAATCAAACAGTACTTACAAGAACTGTGGAAAAATAAAGGTTTTGATTCGCATCCCAAACCTTAAATCTAGCAACCAAATCGGCTATACTCAGAACGCCTAGAAACTGGACTTTTTAGCATTGCGTGAGATCCCTGACTTCTTCAAGAAGTCGGGGATCTGGATCTATCAAAAAGTCCAAAATTTAGCCGTTTTGAGCATAACAGACTTATCGGTATGCGGTAGCCGCGATCGATAAAAATCTAAGAATTTTTCATCCGTTTTAGCTCTTCTTGCAAGGCTTCTACTTGCTTCCGCATGTCGCTCACATTTTCAGGAGATTGAGATGGCGAAGATGGGGCTTCGGAATCGGCAACGATTTCGATGCGGCGCGGTTCGGTGCTTTTTTGCGCTCGTTCGGTAGAATTGTTGTTTGCAGCTTGGTTTAAGTTCTGTTGTTGGGCAGATTTAATCATGTCATCTACCAATTTGCGCGCTTCTTCGGTGGTAATTTCACCTTTGGCAACCATGTCGTCGGCTAATTTCTGCGCTTGAGTGCCGATCGAGGAAAATTTTTCACCAGCTTGTTCTCCAGCCGCTGTCGCTAGACCGACTCCCAGATAAAATGCTTTTTGAACGATATCTCCTAAACCAGCCATAGTTAACCTTTGATGTAGTGGCGATCGTCGATCGATCTTACTTATATGATAGACGGTCGCACGACTTGACGGCTAGGGTTGTGCTGGTACGGGTTGCCGATATCGTGTAGTGAGGATATGGCGATCGAACTTGAAAAAAATACTTTTATGACCCGGAGACCACGCCTGTAATAAGCATCCCATGTTGCTGCTACCTTCCAGTCCTGACAAGGTTTGGGCGTTACGACCGCGTAGGGCCGAGTCTCTTTTACTATAGCACAGAATTTATTGATTTGTCCGATCGCTCTTGACTAACCCTGAATCTTTTCGCCTAGATGAATTTTTGGCTCGTGCATTTGCGAGATGGCTTGGGTGAGATATTCGATTTCGTGGAGAAGGGGATAGATATTTGTTTGAGCGGATAAATTTGGCGAATCGCCAGTGTCGATCGACAGCATTTTATCTAGTTGAATTGTTAATTGTTCGATCGCCACAGCACCGACATTCGCGCTGGCACCTTTGATGGTATGGAGGATCTGTTCGATTTTGGCGAGATCGCGGTTGGCGAGTGCGATATGGATCGATCGCAGTTGCTCTTGGGTATTTTCGACAAAAACTGCTAATATCTTGCGTTCAAATTCGGGATCGCCTTCGGAGATTTGATGCAGATATTCGAGATCTATCGATATGGGGATGGGGGCGATTTCGCTTGGCTCTGGCTCTGGAGCGTTGCTGTTAGGTAATGTCAGACTGATATCGTCTACATTTTTATTACTGGGCAATCGTGCCCACCGAGCGAGTTTAGCAGCTAGTTCGTCTTTGCGGACGGGTTTGGATAAAAAGTCATCCATCCCGGCTAACATTGCCAATTCGCGATCTTCTTTCATTGCGCTGGCGGTGAGGGCGACGATCGCGGTATGGCGTAGTTTGCCCTCGCGGATCCGAATTTCTTTGGTTGCAGCATAGCCATCGAGGCGCGGCATGTGACAATCCATTAAAATCACATCGTAATCTCGATCGGCAATTTTAGCGAGCACTTCTTCGCCATCGCAGGCGAGATCGGCGATGTAGCCCAAATTTTTGAGCTGGTTGAGGGCGACTTTTTGATTGACTTTATTATCTTCGGCTACCAAAATTCGCAGGTGCGAGCTGTCTGCTGGAGCGGTAAGCTGCGGCTGGGGTGGTTTGGGATTGGTAATGTACCCGAAGGCTTGATGGGGTGGGGCGACATTTTCGCCCAACTCGATACATTTACCGAGCAAACTTAGCGGTTTTGCTGGCTTGAAGGCGTAGCTGGAGATCGCTTGGCGTTGTTGAAGCCCGGAGGCGCGATCGTATTCGTTGAACGCGATCGTGGTAATTATTCGCAGATTTGCCAGTTCGGGATAGTGCCCGATCTGCTCTGGCAGGGTGGTATTCCGGCTGTCGGGGAAGGCTAAATCGGTAATGAGGGTGTCGAAAGGTTTGCCCACTACGGCGGCGGCTAGGAGCAGATTCATGGCGGCGGTACTAGTGGTGGTGGTGGTGGCGATCGCGCCATAATATTCAGCAGCAGAGCAGATCGCGTGGCGGCTGTGATCCCAATTGCCCGCAATGAGCAGGCGTTGTCCGTTGAGGCGTTCGGCGAGTTGGCGCGATTTCATTAGTTCTTCGCTAACTTGGGGGGTGAGGCTGGCGCAGGAGCATGTCAGGGTAAACCAGAAGATCGAGCCTGCGGATGGTGCGCTGATTACGCCAATTTCGCCGCCCATCATTTCGATTAAGCGTTTGGAAATTGCCAATCCCAATCCGGTACCACCATATTGGCGGGTGGTGGAGGAATCAGCTTGTGAGAAGGATTGGAAAATCCTGTCTTGAGAGTCTTGAGCGATGCCGATGCCTGTATCTTGAACTTGGAAGTAGAGGGTAGTTTGCCGATCGGTAGTGGCGATCCCGCTAATATCGATCGATACGCCGCCGCGATCGGTAAATTTGATCGCATTCCCAATTAAGTTGGTTAAAATTTGTCCTAATCTGGTGGGATCTCCTTGTAAATTAGTGGCAATTGTCGGCTCGATCCGACAGCTTAGTTCGATCCCTTTGGAGTAGGCATTATTGGCAAGCACGTCGATGGTTTGTTCGACTGTTTCGACGAGATTGAAGTTAATTTCTTCGAGGTGCAGTTCTCCGGCTTCGATTTTAGAAAAGTCGAGAATTTCGTTGATGATATTTAGTAAGTTGTCGGAGCTGCCGCGAATTGTTTCGACAAAGCTGCGCTGTTCTTCATTGAGCTTGGTATCTAATAAAATTTCGGTAAAGCTGATAATGCCATTCATCGGTGTCCGAATTTCGTGGCTCATGTTTGCTAAAAACGCGCTCTTCATTTTACCCGCAGATTCAGCCAGTTGACGGGCTTTTTCAAGGGCGATATTTTCTTTGGTTAACTCTTGGCGAGAGTGGCGTTCGCGCTCGATTAATAATGATTGAAGTTGTTTAGATGTGGTGATATCTTCGATCGCGATCAGAAATCCAGAGACGACATCGATATCTTTCATTTTCTTGCCGTCGATAATCTCTTTTTGAATCTCTTGCCAATTGAAAAGTGCTTCTAATCTGAGCGTAAAGAATTTATCGTTGTGCTTGACTTCTTTGGCAGGTAGACTTTGATAATTGTGGATATCGACTAACCGATCTTGCCACTCGCGATCGCTAAACCAGTTTGGCACCAAGCAATTGGCAATTTTATCGCCGATATTAACGTTTAATAATTGCGATGCGACTGAGTTACAAAACCACACCGTACCGTCTAATTCTGTTGCTAATAAGCCCATCGACAAGCTATTAGCGATCGCGGTTTGGGCCGATTGGGCGCGGCCTAATTCTGCTGCTAGGGTGGCTAATTTGGCAACTTTACCAACTGGAATCGGTGGCAAATGTTGGCGGTTTCTAACGCGCGGCGTGTGGGCGACGAGGTTAACTTCATGGGTTTGCCACAGCCTGTCGATTTCGCGTTTGACTAAAAAATCTGTATAGAGCCGTTCGCAATAAGCGACCCCGACGGAAGTTAGTAAAATCGACATCAGCGGTGCGGCAACTGGCAGCCAATAATTGTTCGCTAAAGCAACTGTCACGATCGCGATCCAACTACTACTCAATCCCAATAATGCCAGCAATCGCTGACCGTGGGTGAGCCGACTGAGCTGATAACTCAACAGCGGACTAATGCCGAAAAATACTAGCAACAGCCAGCTATCGGGCACGAGTTGTAATTGCGTGCGTTGGAGCAGATTGTCTACTACGGCGGCATGAAGATAAACACTCGCAGCTCCATCAGATCGATCGAATGGTGTTTCGATTCGTTTGGCATTAGTGCCAGTAATGCCCACTAACACAATTTTATTATTAAATCCTTTTTCCTGTCGTTGCTGTTCGCGATCGGTTTGAGGATCTAAGATCGAACTTAAAGTATAGTGGTTGGCTTTGGCAACTTTACCCGGCCAATTAACCCAGAAATTGCCCTCATTCGCCGGACGTTTGATTTCGGGGTCGTTGCTGAGGTTGTGACCTTCTACCGCCATCCATGCCAGCGAGTAGACCCGATTTTTATAAGCTGGAATCTGCCGGACTACCCCATCGTGACTTTTAATGACATCGATATGACCGACTGCTGGAGCGGCGGCTTTCAATCTTCGCGTGGGTAAAATCGGGTTGTTGTTACGATCCCAACTCTGAGCGAGAATTACCGCTTTATGATTATTAATTGCTTTAATAAAGTCATCATCATTGGGCGTAATATCGTTAAAAACCTGCTCGAAGGCGATCGTACTAGCGTTATACTTAGTTAGAATTTTAACTAGCTTGGTATAGTACGATCGATTATTGGGCAAATCTCGGAATTTATTGATACTTTCATCATCAATTTCTACCACCACGATCCGATCGTCCCAAGCCCGTTCTCCGCGTAATTCGGTCAAACGATTGTAAGCAAAATCTTCGGCTGGTACCGTCGCACCTAGTTGTACCAAGCCAATTGCGACTGCTGCGGCAATTGGCCCCGGCAACCACCGCCATACAGAGCGCAGGGGTTCTGGGATCTGGAGTGAAAGATTAGTCAAGCGAGTGAGATAGTTCAAGATCCGTGGCGGTAGATTCAGTAGATGGTGGCTGATATTAGCGGGGAAGACCTGACTCGTTCGCGCTTTATCCTAATTAAAATTAAGAATAACTGTAATCTAACTACTTGCAATCGGCAACATAGCTGTTAAAACTTGCTTAATTAGCGCATCCGACACCAAATCTTGAGTCGGATTCAACACCCCACCCGCGACCTTTGCAAGTACTTCCAATTTTACAAGGTAAAATGAATACTGCTTCGCCACGATCGATAGTATATTTTGTCACGTTTTCGATCGCGTGCCCGATCGGATGACCGTAATTTAATGTCGCGCGCAATCGAGTCAATTCGCGTTCGTCTTGACTCACTACTTGGGCTTTAGCACGAGCCGATCGCGTTAGAATAGTAGAGAGGAGTTCGGGGGCGATTTGGCTTTGCTGGAGTCCGTCAGCGCGTTCGAGCGAATCGCATAATTCGGGGTCGCCGATAAATACCACCATGACCTTGTGACCTAATTGCAGCGCACGACATTTTGCCCCCAGCAGATTGAGATTTCCCGGCGCAATCGAGATTTCGGAGATGTTTTTAGCTAGCGCAACTTGAATCGATTCCATGAGCGGTAAGTTTGAACAGATCTTAAATTGTAGATGTCTGGAGCAAAGATGCTACGTTTTAGATCGATCGAATGCTCCAGTGAAGAATCGATCGCTATCTAGCCGCGAAACTCCAGTGAATGATTTAATATTAGTTGTACATAACCTAAAAATAAATATATGTCTGGTGCGATCGCTTATCTCGGCTTTATCGGTATCATGTTCGGCATTGCGATGGGTCTGTTCTTTGGACTGAAATTTACCAAAGTTATCTAAAACAGCGACTAGTCACCTCTGGCTAGTCCACACCCACACCATCCATTCACTCACATTAGTAGCGTCCTCACTCATGAAATCTTACCTTGCCGCTGCCGTCCAAATGACGAGCCTGCCGGATCTAGAGAAAAATCTCGCGACTGCTGAAGAACTAATCGAATTAGCCGTGCGTCGAGGTGCTGAGTTAATCGGGTTGCCCGAAAATTTTGCCTTTTTAGGTACCGAAGAAGATAAAGTCTCTCAGGCTGAGTCAATTGCCACTCAAACTGAAAAATTCCTCAAGACTACCGCTCAGAAATATCAAGTCACGATCGTCGGTGGTGGTTTTCCAGTACCAGTCGGCGATCGCGGTAAAGCTTATAATACCGCACTGTTAGTCGGCCCCAGCGGTGAAGAACTCAGCAGATACGAGAAGGCGCATTTATTTGATGTCGATCTCCCCGATGGCAACACCTATCAGGAATCTAGCACCGTCATGGCGGGCATGAAACTCCCCGATGTTTACCACTCGCCCCAATTAGGCGGGATTGGATTATCGGTTTGCTACGATGTCCGGTTTCCAGAATTGTATCGGCATCTTTCCAAATTAGGCGCGGATGTTTTATTCGTCCCGGCGGCATTTACCGCCTACACTGGCAAAGATCACTGGCAAGTTTTATTACAAGCTCGCGCGATCGAAAATACCTGCTACGTCATCGCTCCCGCTCAAACTGGCAACCACTACGCCATGCGCCAAACTCACGGACATGCGATGATTATCGGCCCTTGGGGAGTCATTCTAGCCGATGCTGGCGACCTTCCCGGCATCGCGATCGCCGAAATCGATCCCAAACGTCTCGCCCGCGCCCGCGCCCAAATGCCCTCACTTCAACATCGGGTTTTTGCCTAGATTTTAGTGAGTAGTGGATAGTGAGATTAGAGTTTTAATCTTCTTACTCCTTACTCCTTACTTCTTACTCCTTACTCTCCCATCTCCCCCCTCCCATCTCCCATCTCAACTATGAGTGCAAATAATCTTCAATTACTTAATATCCTTAATATTGGTGTCACCGTTATTTTGGTAATTATGACAGTCTTATTTATCTTTCGGATCGTGCTGACGTGGTATCCGCAGGTCGAGAGTCAGAAAATGCCCTTCAGCCTAGTGATCGCACCGACAGAGCCATTTTTAGCCCCTTCTCGCAAACTTATTCCCCCCATTGGTGGAGTCGATATTACCCCGATCGTCTGGGTGGGAATTATCAGTTTGATTAGAGAAGTTTTGGTCGGACAACAAGGTTTAATTGCGATGTTAATTAGGTAAGAGATGGGAGGTGGGAGTTGGGAGTTCGGAGATGGGAGCGATCTGGTTGTAGTAAAAATAACGAGCTTCTAACCAGTAGCACGAGTCAATTCTACAGCGTCGCGCCCGTCAGACTCTTGAAAATAGACCTTAATTTTTTCATCGCGGGCGGTTGGCAATTTCTTCCCACAAAAGTCTGGATGAATCGGGACTTGACGATGACCGCGATCGACTAATACTGCCAGTAGAATATGTTTTGGTCTACCATATTCATTAACGGCGTTGAGTGCAGCGCGGATCGTTCGACCCTGATAAATAACATCATCTACCAAAATTACCGTCTTCCCGTTCAAGTCTACCGGAATATCGGTTTTACCAGGAGTTCTCACGGCGATCGAATCGAGATCGTCGCGATAAAAAGTAATATCTAGAGTAGCAACGGGGACTTTTACCCCTTCTAATATCTCAATTTGTCTGGCTAACATTTTTGCTAGCGGTACACCTTTAGTTTGAATGCCGATTAATACAATCTGCGATAGATCTCGACAGCATTCGTCAATTTCTGAAGCCAATCTGACGATCGTTCTTCGGATTTCATCAGCCGATAAGATTTCAACAATAGAATTTGACATGAGATGGGAGTGGGGAGATGGGAGTGCGGAGATGGGAGTTGGGAGACTAGAGAACGGGGGATAGATATATCTTTTCCTCTCATTTCTATCATAAGGTACACGATCGCCCTATTTCCTTACTCCGGCGTTGCTGAATTGATGTATGAAATTTAGAGTAGGGGC
>NZ_JANYJC010000105.1 GCF_025361915.1 Chamaesiphon sp. GL140_3_metabinner_50 | reverse complement strand
GCTCTAAAAATACCCGCGCCTGCGGATCCATAATTTCGGCTTCGCGGGGAGTAATGCCAAAAAACGCCGCGTCGAATGTTTCCGCGCCTGCAATTATTCCTCTGGCTTTGACATAATCCGGATCGGTTCTCAATTCGGAGTCAATACTAAGATCTAACTTGGCATCGGTGAAATAGGTATGCGATTCGATGCCCCGACACAGGTTATCCCATAGCGCATCGATCGAATCCGCACCTGGAAACCGACCCTCCATGCCGATAATTGCAATCCCCTCATTTAATGAGTCGCCCTGACGATCGCCTCTTTGCCGCTCTGCTCGTGCGGAGATCGACCGATCGACTCTGATGTCATTGTCTGTCGCAATTGCGCGTGCTAATTCTTTAACCGAACCATGCTGATATAACAGCGCGATCCGCAAGCTGTGTCCTAATTTATGCTGCAACTGCAACATCATTTGCACGCCTAAAATTGAAGTCCCACCCAACTCAAAAAAATTATCGTTAATACCAACACGATCTAAGCCCAGAATTTGCGCCCAAATTTCGGTAATTTCTCGCTCTAAATCGGTATTTGGGCGTATATAACTCCCTACCAAATCGGAGCGCACCGCTAGGGGCAGCGGTAAAGCTTGACGATCGACTTTGCCGCTAGGCGTTAGTGGTAATGCGTCTAAAAAAACGAACCGACTCGGCACCATATATTCAGGTAAATGTTGCTGCAAAGAGCTACGCAATTGACGTTCCATACCTTCTGTCGGCGTGCGTAAAACGACATAAGCCACCAACCGCTTATCGCCCGGAACATCTTCGCGCATCGTCACTACCGCTTCTTGCACGGCAGAATTTTGAGTCACCGCCGCCTCAATTTCGCCCAGCTCGATCCTAAAGCCGCGAATTTTAATCTGTCGATCGATCCTACCTAAAAATTCAATATTTCCATCTGCTAAATACCTAACCAAATCGCCAGTTTTATACAGTCTTGACTGCGAATTAACGTCGAATAAATTCGGAATAAATTTCTCCACCATCAGATCTAGACGATTGAAATAGCCGCGACTGGCATCGCCCACTTCAATATACAATTCTCCAGGAATCCCGATCGGCTGTGGCTCGAATTGCGAATTTAAAATATACAGCCGCGTGTTGGCAATTGCCGTCCCGATGGGTGGTAATAACATCCACTCTTGGGGCGCACCAGAGAGCGCGAATGCCGTAATTACATGACTTTCAGAAGGGCCGTAATGATTGTACAGCGTACAATTAGGCATCTGCGTAAACCAGTTGACAAGCTGTGGCGTAACTTGCAACTGTTCCCCCGCCGTAATTACCTCCCGCAGACTCGCTGGTGCGATGCCTTCATGCGCCGCCACATCTGCCAATTGCTGTAAAGCGACAAAGGGTAAAAATAACCGCTCGATCGATCGTGCTTGTAAAAAGTGTAATAATTCAGCCGGATCGCGGCGTAAATCTTCCGAGATCGTCACTAATGTCCCGCCCGTACTCCAAGTTGCAAAAATCTCTTGGAATGATACATCAAACCCGATCGGCGAAAACTGCAATGTCCGCGAACCGATCGTACACTGAGATGTAGTCTCTTGCCATTGCAGCAAGTTAACCAGCGGACGATGGTTGAGTACGACACCCTTGGGCGTACCTGTCGAGCCAGAAGTATAAATTATATACGCCAAATCGTCAGGCGTAACAATATTATCGAGAGCCGCACTCGACTGCTGCGAAATCTGCGCCCAATCTGCATCCACACAAACAACAGTCGCTCGATGCGCTGGTAATAAACCCATCGTCGCCGCACTAGTCAGCACGATCTCAATTTTAGTATCGGCAATCGTCAGAGCCAGTCGTGCTTGCGGATAAGCTGGATCGAGTGGTAAATAACCCGCACCAGCCTTTAAAATGCCCAGTACCCCCACCATCAATTCTACCGAGCGTTCGATACAAATCCCGATCGGGAGCTGCGCGCTAACGCCAATCGATCGCAGATGGCGCGCCAATTGGTTCGCCTGCTCGTCGAGCTGACGATAGGTTAATTGACTATTTCCAGCAATAACAGCAATCGCATCGGGCGTGCGCGCTGCTTGCTCTTCAAAAAGTTGATGAATTGTCTTATCTTGCGGATAGTCAACCCGCGTGTCGTTCCACTCAACTAGCAATTGGTGGCGTTCTGCCGCCGTCAGCATCGGTACTTCCGCCAGGGTTTGGTATAAATTACCAACCATCCCCTCAATTAGCGTTTGTAAATGCCCTAGCATTCGATCGATCGCCGCTACTTCAAATCGCTGGCTGTCATAAGCTAACTTCAACCCTAACCGTTCGCCAGTCACCACTCTGAGCACCAGCGGATAATTAACTAACGCTAAATTATCTTCACCCGATCGTGTAAATACTAATACACTCGTCAATAAATCGCTCGATCCGACCTGCATCTCCTCGCAGATCTGCGCCAGCGTCGGCACATCCTCACCTGTTGGCTGTGAGTCTAAGTCCTGCAACCACGACAATAATTGGCGATCGTTCTCAATCTTGACTCTAGCGGGCAAAATCTCATCAGATCTACCGAGTGACGCATAGATGTTAGTACCAAATAATACATCTAAAGTACAGCTATAACGAGCGAGTAATAATGCCCACGCGCCCAAGACGATCGTGTTAATTTTTACATTGACTTCACTACCGATCGAAGTTGGCAAT
>NZ_JANYJC010000094.1 GCF_025361915.1 Chamaesiphon sp. GL140_3_metabinner_50 | reverse complement strand
ATGGTGCAATCCCCAGGCTAGCGTAATTCGAGCGCCAATAATTGCCGCGATCGCACACGGAAACAATCCATCGTAGCGCAACGTCCCGATCGTTAACACTTCCAGCCCAAAGACCATTCCGGCTAGTGGCGTTCCAAATACTGAGGCAATTCCGCCGCTAATTCCCGCCATTAGCACGATGCGGCGATCCACTCCCGGAAACCGATAGATCTGCGTCAACCTATCTGCTAGAGCCGCACCCATCTGTACCGCCGTACCTTCTCTACCTACCGACGCACCAAATATATGGGCGATTGTCGTACCGAGTAATACTAGCGGTGCCATCCGGAGCGGAATTATGGTTTGTGGCTCGTGAATTTCTGCGAGTACTAGGTTATTTCCGGCGGCGACGCTATTCCCAAAATAATGGTACAGCAACCCACTCAGCAACCCACCCAGGGGAAGCAGCCGTAAAATCCAGCGATGAGATTCTCGCCATGCTGTCGCCAAATTGAGGGTAGCCAGCAAGATTGCTGAAGATGTTCCTGTTAACAGTCCGATCGATCCCCCCACAATCAGCGGTAGTGCGAGGAGCATCCACAGCGATTTTACCAAATCGATCGCCGATCTAAACCATCTAAATTTCATCTATTTACTCACAGCTCATATCAATAAGTCAGGGGATCGGGAATAGGGAATAAAGGATAGGGGATCGGGAATAGGGGGTCATTATTTACCTTTTACTCTCCTATTACCCGCGAATCGTTAATTAGTCTCGATCGGGAATAATTACGATAGCAACGAGGTAACATAGAGATTGGCGCAGATAGACAATTTATTCAGAGCGAATCAGATCGTCCTCAATTTAGCATCTATTGTGAATAAAATCGAGAAATTAGCAGCTCGAAGATTGTAGATTCGAGAAGTTCAAATCGTCCAGATAACTTTCAGTTTAGGAGCAATAAATTAAAATGCAATCACGCGCAGTCCGAGAAGGTTCGGTTGGATTGATGCTTATCGCCGGATTGGGAGTCTTCGGGGCGATTTTCTTATGGCTCAAAGGATTGACACCAGGAAATCAGAGTTACAATATTATCGCGCAATTTGCTCAAGCACCTGGAATTCAGCCTGGAGGTGCAGTCAGATATCGGGGAATTCGAGTTGGTAAAATTACCAAAATCGAACCGGGTATAAATGGAGTCGGAGTAGTTATGCAAATGGACGACCCCAATTTGACAATTCCTAAAGATGTATCGGTAGAAGTCAGTCAAACTGGATTGATTGGTGAACCAGTGATTGAAATTATACCGCGTAATAGTGTTGCAATTAATACTAGTTCGATCGCCAAAGCATTAGATAGTAAATGCGATAATAATGTAATTCTTTGCAATAATGCCAAAGTTGACGGCAAGATTGGGGCGAACTTTAATGAATTAATGCGACGTGCGACTACATTGATCGATCTATATAGCAATCCTGAGGTAATTAAAAATCTCAATAATACCTTAGTCAAAACAGGAGCGGCTGCTGAAGACTTTTCCAAGCTTAGTAAAAATCTCAATAAAGTCAGTAGTGAATTTTCTAGCCTGCCTAAATCTGTCGAAGCTGGATTGACAAATTTGTCAGTTAAAGCAAATATTTTAACAACATCGCTCGATCGCACTAGTACTAAAATCGGGCAAAGTGCCGATAAGTTTAGTGTTACTGCTGCCGAATTGACAGCCACAGCCGCAGAATATAAGAAGTTAGCAACATCCGTCAATAGTTTGGTAGTCGAGAATCGCAAGACTTTTGCATCTTCGCTTAATAATTTCGACAAGCTGAGTGTCGATTTACGGAAAACAGTTAATTCTGTCAATCCTTCGATCGTCAAACTGAATACCACAGTATCTAAAATAAATTCAGATAAATTAGCCAAAGATTTAGAAGGTGTCTTGAGTAATGCCAATCAAACATCGCTAAATTTGAGGAAAATTACTGATAATTTAAACGATCCTAAAACATTGTCAATGTTGCAACAGACATTAGACTCCGCCAGATTAACATTTCAAAATACCCAAAAAATCACATCCGATTTAGACGATCTCACCGGGAGTCCAGAGTTTCGATCGAACCTTCGCAACCTAGTAAATGGTTTGGGTAAATTAGTCTCTTCTGCCGAACAACTAGAACAACAAGCCAAATTAGCCCAAACGATCGAACCATTAAATAAATCACTCGCCAATATCAGTCAACTTCCCGCACAAAATTCGACCACTCTAATTTATAACACTCCCGAACTAACAAAAAAGCCAGCAACACCAACATACAAATTGCAAGGTACCAGTCAACCATTGCCTAAACTCACGCCCGAAACTCAGATAGAACTAATTCCGATTCCTGATGGAGTAAGGAGTAAGAAGTAATTATTTAACTCTGTAATAACCAAATTCCACTATTTGTAATCCCCGAATCATCGGGAGTTATTAATAGAAAATGTAAACCATGTACGAGGCGTTTGCGTGCTTCGTACAGCTTGGCGGCTTGACTGACTAGAGCATCATTAAAAGTCAACATCACCCAGCGATCTGCCAAACCAGCATCTAAAACCAAACCACCCGGATCGTCACCCAAATAATTGAGACTCACAGGCTCCGTCTCGGCAATCCACCGCGCCAATCGCATCGATTGTCTCCCGCCATATATAATCACACCAGGGATGGCTACATTGGCACCTAGCCCCCAATGCGGTGGTAATAAGTAATCTGGCATCGAAATAATTGGCATCGGTCGATCGTGAAAATCCGCTACTAATTGTCCCGCTGTCAGCGTCACGAATTGCCACTTATCGCCAATTAAATAATCGGGAATCGGCAACGGTGGGGGCGACTCGATCGCCAGTGGTTGATAATTAGGATTACGATAACTCTGCGCCTGTTGTTGCAATAACTTCTTGAGTGCGATCGTGCGTCGTGTTGCTACAACTTCAATGCCTAATTTCTCGCCAGCCGCTCGAACTAAGCCTACACTTTGCGGGCGAAAAACTTGAATTAATTTGGGTAAATCGTCAGTTGTCGCTAACTTTAACTGTGCGGCAATCCACTCCGCATTTACCTGTTTTTGGGGACAAATCGCCGTATGAAACCAGCCCCCATCAGCAGCACAAATTACCAGCTCCCAGAGGGTTTCACCTCGTTCATTTTGCTGCGGACGACTAGAAATATCTGCTTGCCAGGTAGTCATTTAGGAAGAGTGTGGAGGAATGTGAGAGGATAAAAACCTAAAGCCTAAAGCCTAAATCTGCTGTAAACTAAACGTTGTTCGGAGTCTAGTAGCAAGCATGGAAATTACCTGGCGATCGGTCAAAACTTACACAGATATTCTCTATCATAAAGCCGATGGCATCGCAAAAGTGACCATCAACCGTCCGGAAAAGCGGAATGCCTTTCGTCCGCAGACGGTATTTGAGATGTACGATGCGTTTTGTGATGCACGGGAAGATACCAGTATTGGCGTGGTGCTGCTCACAGGTGCAGGCCCCCATACCGATGGTAAATATGCCTTCTGTTCTGGTGGCGATCAATCTGTGCGCGGACATGGGGGTTATCAGGGCGCAGACGGCATTCCGCGATTGAATGTACTGGATCTCCAACGCTTGATACGATCGATGCCTAAGGCGGTAATAGCGATGGTAGCGGGTTATGCGATCGGCGGCGGTCATGTTTTACACTTAATTTGCGATTTGACCATTGCGGCTGATAATGCGATCTTCGGGCAAACGGGGCCGAAAGTGGGTAGTTTCGATGGTGGATTTGGGGCGAGTTATTTAGCGCGCATCGTCGGTCAAAAGAAGGCGCGAGAAATTTGGTATCTGTGCCGTCAATACGATGCACAAGCGGCTTTAGATATGGGTTTGATTAATTGTGTAGTCCCGATCGACAGATTAGAAGCCGAAGGGATAAAATGGGCACAAGAGATCCTCGCCAAAAGTCCGATCGCGATTCGCTGTCTCAAAGCCGCTCTCAATGCCGATTGCGATGGACAAGCTGGCTTACAAGAATTAGCGGGTAATGCGACGTTGCTTTACTACATGACCGAAGAAGGTGCAGAGGGTAAGCAAGCCTTTCTAGAAAAGCGAGAGCCTAATTTCCGTCAGTATCCTTGGTTGCCTTAGTTTTAGATAGATCTGCTGCTTGGCGAGACAAGATCGACTAAGATTCGCGAGGTTAGAGGGTGACAGCAATCATGAGGCTGTCACCAAAGCAATCTGCTCTTATCAATAATAAGCTACGAGTAATTGACTATTTAGATTCATTCTGCCCGCCCGATCGCATTCTTTGTAATCTCAGTTCTTGCTCGGCAACTTGCTTTTTAAGAAGTTCTAGTTGAGTTTGGGTAGTTTGTCTTTGCGATTCGAGTAATTGGGTTTCCGATCTCAATTTAGCCATCCGTGCATTATGATCGTCTGTGCGCCCTGGTTGGAAAGTAATGCCTAAATAAATAGTCGTATTGCGCCCGTCAATTGTGTTGAGTGCGGCACCTAAGTTCAACCCAAAGTCATTTTCGGTATTGACCGGGTTTTGAATGACGGGACTCAGGGGAATGCTAGGATAAATAACACTTTGGCTATTATTATTCTGCGGATTGGTTTGGACGACTGTATTGCCTGGAGAGTTATTGCCGACAGTAGAAGTTTGATTGGAAGGGCTAGTTGTCTGTGCTTGCGCGAGGTTAGCTCCTAGCAAGATTCCGGACGTTAGTGTAGCGATCGATAAATATTTAATCATCACGATTTTGCTGGTAAAGAGTTTGGGTAAATGGATCTGTCCAATCTTAATCTACACACAAACTCTTGCAAAATCGACACTTGTATGTGAAATGTCGTGAATAGTGGATAGTGTGTCTGACGATCGTCCGTCATAACTGAGTAGGGGGCAATTTATTAGTTGCCCCCTACCCGATTGCGGAATTATCCCACGACTCGATCGATGCGCGGTACTGCTAATTGATGTTGGTGTAAGAGTAGCACGGACTGAATCAAATCGGGGCCGTGAACTTCGCCTGTGAGGGCAGCACGGAGGCTTTGCATCACTAGACCTTTTTTGACGTTTTGCTCTTTTGTCACCTGTTTAATTAGATCCTGGACTTCGCTCTCGACCAATTCGGGCTTGGCTTTGATGGCTGCTGCGAGACTAGTTAGCACTTCTTTGGCACCTGGTTGAGTGACTTTGGCGGTAGCTTCTTCATTGAGCGTGACGGTATCGGTAAAAAATGTCCGACTAATTTCGACGCATTCATCCAGCCGCGCAAGGCTGGCACCAATTAAGCTGGTAAGCTGGAGCAACCACGATCGATCTGTTTCGGGATCGAATTTAAACCCAGCGGCTTGCCAATAAGGAATTAATTCGGGTAATAATTGCTCGGCGGTCATGGCGTGGATATACTGACTGTTAATCCAGTTGAGTTTATCCCAATCAAATTTGCCCCCAGCTTTGTTGACTCGATCGAAATCAAACTGTTTTGCGGCTACATCTAGGGTAAATAACTCTTCGGCATCGGGAGACGACCAACCCAACAAGGTCATATAATTGACTAAAGCTGGTGCCACATAGCCCATTTGCTTGAAATCGTCGATCGAAGTTACGCCATCGCGTTTGGAGAGTTTCTTACCTTCAGCACTCAAGATTAGGGGTGTATGGGCAAATTCGGGCACCTTCACGCCTAAGCCTTCATACAACAAAATTTGTTTAGCAGTATTGGCGATATGATCTTCCCCACGAATAACATGGGTAATCTTCATATCGATATCATCGACGACTACGGCTAAATTATAGAGCGGTTGTCCGAGTTCGTGCTCGTCAGCGGCGCGAGAAATTACCATATCTCCACCCAAGTCAATACCTTTCCAGGTGACAGTATCGCGTACTAAATCTACCCAGCTAATTTCGCGATCGTCTTCTATCTTAAATCTAATTACCGGGCGACGACCTTCAGCGATAAATGCGGCTTCTTGCTCTGGGGTAAGCTGACGATGGCGGTTGTCGTAGCGCGGTGCTTGATGGTTGGCTTCTTGAGCGGCGCGCAACTCGTCGAGTTCTGCGGGAGTGGTGTAGCAGCGGTAAGCACTACCGTTATCTAATAATGTTTGAATCGACTGACGATATAAATCTAGGCGTTGAGATTGGAATAATGGCCCTTCATCCCAATTTAAGCCCAACCATTGCATCCCGTCGAGGATATTTTGGGTATACTCAGATTTGGAACGTTCGGTGTCGGTATCTTCGACGCGGAGGATAAATGTCCCACCGTAACGGTGCGCGAATAACCAGTTGAAGACGGCGGTACGAGCGGTACCAATATGTAAGTTACCAGTTGGGCTAGGAGCGATGCGAACTCTGACTGTCACGGCTAATTATTATCGAGCGGTACACCTTTGATTGTAAATGGTTCCGCCTGTGGAGATCTCGATCGATCGCCCTGCATCTTACCTTAATTTGAGATCCCTCAAGGGAACAGGATGAGATCTCGTCCCCACGCAAATAATTCGTGACAACCAGAGGCAATTTTCCACCACCATCGCTCGAAAGGTCGATACGATCCCACCACAAAAGTGCGTTCGCATAAATGGGGGCGTTGCTTGCATAGGTACCGTCGCCCCCTTTGAGCGTGCAAGCTATCCGATGCAATCAGAATCCGACTGTACTTCTCGAAAGAAGGGATAGAGAACTTGATATTTTCCCAAGTATTCTGGGCATGAGTTTCCAAGACGATTACATCGGGTGATACTCCCAAGCCACGAGCTATTTGAGCCATCGTCTGAGCTTCGACAATTTGATTTTCAACTGCTGCGCCAGAGAAAACTATGCGATCGCATTTACTGTTGCGAAATGCTTGTACTCCTGTCGCTACGCGCATTTGCTGAACGGGGCTGGCGGTACCATCGCTGTATGATGGATAACCTAGCACTAATACCCCACAGCTTTTGCCTGGAGATGAATTTGTCGCAATATTACAGGCAACCCAATCGGCTAATTCACTACAACAGATCGTTAAGATCGTGAGTATCATAGCTAGGCGCAGCCAACGTTGCCACTTTAAAATACGGCGCATTCTCATCAATCCATTCCGACAACTCTTCCACAGTACAAAAATAGACACCCTAGATCTAAGGATGTCTTGTAACGCAAAGTTTCAGTTCGGTTGTAGTTTTCAAGCTCTACTCACTCGCAAGTAAGCAGATCTCACAAATCCGCGCTTAACTTAGCGGAAACCTACAGCAGCTTGCCAAACAAAGGCTAAAGCTAGGAATAATACTGGGATGATTGGCAGAACATCTACTAATGGATCGAAGATGGCATATGCTTCTGGCAATTTGGCAATTAGGAGTGCTGCGTCCATATTTTGTTAATCCTTGTTTTTAACACGGTTATTATAGTTATCATGTATTTTACCATGCCTGGGGTCTCCGAGCGGAGGATCGCGGGCAACTAGATGGAGTGCGATTCTCGTTCGCGTAGCGTCTCGTTTCGAGAAGAGGCTGTGCCTAAAGGCAGGCTATCGCCAACGCCAACGATAGCTAACGATCGAATTTAGTTAGATAAGATTAAGATAGTAGAGGCGATCGTCAGACTTGGGATAGATTCAAGTTCGACGATCGCGTCTTGCGTACGATCGACATAATAGTCATAAAACTGTTGCAATTAGTCACTTAATTAGCGAGTGATATATAAAGCTAAGTCAATTATTTATGAGCGTACTGTAAATCGTTAGCAACAGTCGGAATACCGAACGGGTGAGGTTCGTCTTCTCCCATCACGATTAGTTGTTGGCAAGGTATTTTATCTGATAAAATAGAACTAGCCATCATTCCCGTATGAATTTCTAGATAGCCATAGCTAGGAGCTTCAAAGATTAATCGTTGTCCGGGAAATACCACCCGCTCGAAGTACCAATTGTGAACATTGGTGATGCGGGCAACTTGAATCTGACTGGTGTTATTTACATAGCAACAACAAACCTCAGTATTTTCATTGTCTTGGGGTAAGGGGTCGAGAATGTGAGACATAATTATCTATTTCGCCTGGTGCCCAGAGAAAGATCGACTCTTTTACGGTATCACCCCTATTTAGAGAGAAGCTGTAAAGTTTACTACTTTTTGTGCTTACTGGGGATCGCTTACACCGCCTATAGGCAAGAATACCCACAAATACTGTGCCAATCTTCATTCAGCGGCTACCTTTCCACTTAATTCTTGTGTAAAGTTATATTAAAGCCATTAATAAATTTACCAACAGCAAGACACGATTACGATTTTTGGCACCCCACACAGCAACCGCCTCAATCGCCCTCTCCACACTATAAAAACATCATATAGCCCAAACTCCTTACTCCTTACTCCTTACTCCTTACTCCTTACTCCAAAGTTATGACCGCCAAGATCCTCTACTGTCGCCTCCCTTGCAATCCAATTTTCCCGATCGGGGTGGTATATTTATCAGACCACGTTCACAAGCAGTTTCCGGCTGTCGAGCAACGGATTTTTGACTTGGGAACGATACCACCGCTGGATTATGGTAAAGCACTCGATACCGAAATCGACAAATTCCAGCCCGATTTATTAGTCTACTCCTGGCGGGATATTCAGATTTATGCGCCTGTAGGGGGACGCGGCGGAAATCCGCTCCAGAACTCCTTTGAAGTATTCTACGATCGCAACCCGCTCAAGAAGCTGCGCGGTGCGTTAGGTGGCGCACGGATGCTTCAGAGTCACTATACCGAACTGTGGCGGAATATGTCGCTGATTAAGCGCGGATTCAAACGGGCGAAAAAATATAACCCCACGACTCGATTAGTAGTCGGTGGGGGTGCTGTGAGCGTTTTTTACGAGCAGCTATCTAAGAGCTTACCAAAAGGGGCGATCGTTTCGATCGGCGAAGGAGAAGCTTTGCTCGAAAAGTTAATTAAAGCTGAAGATCTTACTCACGAACGGTGCTATGTTGTCGGTGACGCACCCCGGAAAGGATTAGTCCACGAACCGCCAGCTCCGATCGAAAAGACCGCGTGTAACTATAATTATATCGAGACAATTTGGCCGGAATTTAGCTATTACCTCCAAGATCGAGATTTCTATGTTGGGGTGCAGACAAAACGCGGTTGCCCTCACAACTGTTGTTATTGTGTTTATACGGTTATTGAAGGCAAACAGGTACGAATCAATCCAGCCGATGAAGTCGTCGCCGAAATGCGTCAATTATACGATCGCGGGATTCGGAACTTTTGGTTTACAGATGCTCAGTTTATCCCGGCGCGACGGTATATAGATGATGCAATCGAGCTACTACAAAAGATCGTCGATAGTGGGATGGAGGATATTAAATGGGCGGCTTATATTCGCGCCGATAATGTCACCCCCGAACTCTGCGAATTAATGGTCAAAACGGGGATGAATTATTTTGAAATCGGTATCACTAGCGGTTCTCAAGAATTAGTTCGCAAAATGCGGATGGGCTATAATCTCCGTACTGTTCTCCAAAACTGCCGCGATCTCAAGGCGGCAGGATTTGAAGATATGGTGTCGATTAATTACTCATTTAATGTCATCGACGAAACCCATAAAACAATCCGCCAAACGATTGCCTATCATCGCGAGATGGAGAAGATTTTCGGTGCAGATAAAGTCGAACCAGCAATCTTCTTTATTGGTCTACAACCGCATACGCATCTAGAAGAATATGCCTTTAAGAATGACATCATCAAGCCCGGTTATAACCCAATGAGTCACATGCCTTGGGTTGCCAAAAAACTCCTCTGGAATCCCGAACCGTTAGGCTCATTCTTCGGTGAAGTTTGCCTCCAAGCCTTCCGCGATAACCCTAATGATTTCGGACGGGAAGTGATGAATATTCTCGAAGCACGATTGGGTAAATCGGAGTTAGAAGAAGCTCTAACCGCACCTGTCGAAGTGAAACAGTTAGCTAAAGTTTAGAGCGATTAAGGTGGCGACAATTTATAAATTGTCGCCACCATTTTTTTAGCGATCGCATTTTTAAATAATTAGAATGGTAAGAATTAGGACAAAAACATGCGATCGATGTCAACTTCCATCTGACATCTTATATCGAGTTCGAGTTGATAAATCAGGTGATTGGCAGTTTGTTTGTGATAAGTGTTGGCAATCGATCGATCGAGAGAATCCCGATTATGTTTATGGTGGTACTTGGAAAGCGCGGAAGCGATAGAACTTATCGGCTTGATACTCAGCAGTTATCGATCTAATTTTATTGATGATATTTATCAAAACATCTCATCGATGAAGGATTGCGCCAATGCGAGATGGTAAGTTACTTTAGAGAGATGTCCCTTATCGCAGGAACTAGAGAGATGAAGACCTTAATCACCGCGCCCATTACTAATAATTCCCCGATCGCTACCGTAAAGGTGCCGTGGTATGCCAAGCTCAGTCGCAGTCACATCGTGCGGGTTTTGGAATTGGTGCAGGATGCGATTGCCATTTCTCTATGTATTGGATTGTTCTGCGTGATGGTTCTGCAACTGAAAGAAATTTTTCTGTCGTTAATAACGACTCTAAATTTTCATGAAATCACGGCTGACATTTTATTTATTTTAATTCTAGTAGAATTATTTCGGCTGTTAATTATCTATCTGCAAGAACAGCGAGTTTCGATCGGAGTGTCCGTAGAAGTGGCGATCGTTTCGGTACTGCGGGAGGTAATTGTCAAAGGGATTCTCGAAGTTCAATGGCAACAAGCAATCGCTACTTGTGCCTTTCTGATTTCGATGGCGATTTTAATGGTGGTGCGGGTTTGGATTCCACCAACTTTTGAAGGGATCGATCCAGAACATCAAGTTTCAGCTCGACTCAATGCAAACAAGCATCACGAGTAATATAGCAACCACCGCACTAGTTAGGACATATTAGATCCCCGACTTTTTTAACTCTTTAAGAAGTCGGGGATTTGTTTTTGGCTTTGGCTTGTGCAGGTTAAAAAAGTAGCATAAGCCGAGTGTCAAGCCGATAGATATCGATCCACAATGGAGCATCAGCAAATATAAACACAACATAGAAATTTTATGTACGGCAGTATCGCAGTTTTTAATTCTGGATTACTTTTTCTCGCCCTATTGGCATTCGGTTTATTAAATTGGTTGCAGATTCCGGCTGGTAATCTGTGGGATTGGGCGATCGGCATTGGCATTTTTGAATGGACAATTTTAATTGTTACGGTGCCGTGGAATATTTATTTTAAAGCTAAAGCTGTTGCCCAGACAGGATTAGAATCTCAGCTTCAAGGTATCGAAGTTGAAGATCGTCAGATTCAATATGCGAGCAGCGTTGCAACTAAATCTTTAGTTGTCGCGATCGGGTTGCATTTGCTCACCGCAAGTGGATTATACTGGTTGGCAATTAGTGGCATTACGCCATTAGGTTACTGGAGTTCGATCGGGGTACTATTACTAACATTATTACGTCCGGCAATTAGCACTTACGAGTATTTAGCCGAGCGATTATCGGCAATGCAACAGCAATTTACTTACCCGCGCAATGATATTTTAGAATTACGCGACAGGTTTAGCCAATTAGAAGACACTGTAGAACGCTTAACCGACAGGTTAGATCCCGATAATGATACATCTTGGTTGAGCCAACAAAATTATCGTTGGGAAACTAATCGCGAAGAAATTGCTAAACTGACAGTTGCGATTGCTAATCTCAAAGCCACTAACGAATCAGAGCATCAACGATTAGCCCAAGAAGCCAGACAAGCAATTTCTCAAATTACCGTCGATGGTCAATTTCTAGAGCACGCGCGCGAATTGATTCGATTTTTTAAAACAGCCTAAATTAGGCTTTAGGTTTTAGGTTTTAGGATTTAAATAAATATACAATGTCTGTGATGGTAATATAATTTAATGAATTTCTATCTAAGATCCAATACTTAACACCTAATACCTAACACCTAATTATGATTCCTGGTGAAATTATTGCTCGATCTGGTGAGATCGAATTAAATGTCGATCGACGATCGATTGAATTAACTATAGCAAATACTGGCGATCGACCGATTCAGGTTGGTTCTCACTATCATTTTTATGAAGTAAATGCCGCCTTGAGATTTGATAGAGCATCAACAAGAGGAATGCGGCTAGATATTCCGGCTGGTACCGCCGTCAGATTCGAGCCAGGAGACGAGAAACAAGTCCGATTGGTAGATTTAGCAGGCTCTCGCGAAATCTATGGATTTAACGCCCAGATCGAAGGTAAACTCGATTGAGAAAATTTATAGTAAAATTGAATTACTCGCACATATACAGTAGGTAGCTATGGTCGCTCAAATCCCTACAGAAACTACTACCCAAGTTATTTATCCCGATTGTGACGGTCAGCCGATGTCCGATAATACCAAACAGTTTCGGTGGATCGTGACAATTAAAGAAAATCTCGAACTGCTGTTCGCCGAAAATTCTGACGTATTTATCGCTGGAGATTTACTCTGGTACCCAGTCGAAGGCAATAATAAAATTCGCCAAGCTCCCGATGCGATGGTAGCCTTTGGTAGACCAAAAGGTGACCGTGGTTCTTATCGCCAGTGGATAGAAGGTGGAATTGCACCACAAGTAGTATTTGAAATCCTCTCTCCTGGCAACCGGATGTCAGAAATGAGCCGGAAATTGCATTTTTACGAGCAGTATGGGGTAGAAGAATATTATATTTACGATCCAGATCGGATTGATTTTACAGGTTGGATGCGGAATGGAGATCGATTAGAATCGATTGAAGATGCTAGCAATTGGGTTAGTCCTCGACTGGGGATCCGGTTTAATATGCAGCCTGATACGCTCATCATTTATCGTCCTGACGATCGACCATTTTTGAGCTTTGTAGAAATAGATAATCGTCGTCAGCAAGCCGAGCAACGAGCCGAGCAATCGGATCTACGAGCCGAGCAAGCCGAGCAAGAAGCGCAAGCGGCTCGACAACAAGCTGAAAAATTAGCAGCTAAATTACGTGAATTAGGCATCGATCCCACAAATTTGTAACTATTAGTATCGAATTAAGCCATTACTAATGTTTGTGAACCAGTTAGGGACTTGCGTGGAAATAACATCCCAGATATTTGCGAGTTTATGTTTCGACTGGTAGTTTATTAAATTGCAAGTCCCTTATCGCGATCGATCTAAGCGATCTAAGTCAATGGTGGAGATGATTCCAGACAGTGGAGATAGATCGATCGTCACTAGCAACCGATCGCTAATGGCTGTATCCTAGATTGGGTATTTATATATGCTCGAATTAACAATCGCTTTTATTATATGTCTGCTAATATTACCAACCCCACCCAGATAATCCGCATCGCTTCGCGGAAAAGTCAACTAGCATTAGTCCAAACTCATTGGGTGCAATCCGAATTACAAAAACATTTTCCCGATCGCACCTTTGAAGTCGAGATGATGAGTACCCAAGGCGATAAAATCTTGGATGTACCGCTGGCGAAAATTGGCGATAAAGGTTTATTTACTAAAGAACTCGAAGTCAAAATTCTCGATCGAACTGCCGATTTAGCCGTACACTCGCTTAAAGATCTCCCCACTAATTTACCCGCAGGCTTAATGCTCGGTTGTATCACCGAACGCGAAAATCCCGCCGACGCGCTCGTTGTCAATGCCAAACACCAAGGTTTACAGCTCGAAACCCTCCCCGCAGGCGCAGTAATCGGGACATCTTCATTACGGCGGTTGGCTCAACTGCGGCACCATTTTCCGCACTTTGCATTTAAAGATGTGCGCGGTAATGTCAATACTCGCTTGGCAAAGCTAGATGCGGGTGAATACGATGGGCTAATCCTAGCTGCGGCGGGTCTACAACGCCTCGATTTTGGCGATCGGATTCATCAGGTCATTCCGGCTAGTTTGTCGCTCCATGCGGTCGGACAGGGGGCACTAGGGATCGAATGTCGGACTGAAGATCCGGAAATACTTGCCATTCTTCAAACCCTACAGCATCAGCCGACGGCCGATCGTTGTTACGCAGAGCGGGCATTTTTACGGGAATTAGAAGGCGGTTGTCAAGTCCCGATCGGAGTCAATACTACCATCGATGGTGACAATCTGACTCTAGTGGGGATGGTATCTAGTCTCGACGGACAAAGGCTAGTGACAGATACAATCACTGGTTTGGCGACTAATGCCGAACAAATTGGTAAGGATCTCGCTCATCTATTGCGGAGTAAAGGCGCGCAAGAGATTCTTAATGAAATCTTTGAATTAGTTCGCCGAGACGGATTGAAAAAAGTTTTAGACGAACAAACGAATATTTAATGGTCAAAAAATAAGGTAGGGGCAATTCATGAATTGCCCCTACCTTATTTTTCTAACCTCAACGGTTAGAAACCGCTGTCTTGATGCGCTAAACCCGGAGGAAACCTCCGGAGCGCGCATCGCTGCTCAGAGTGTAAAGTCCGCCTACGTGGACTAATATGTCAGTCCGCAGGCGGACTTTGCAACACTAGCCACGATTTCAATCGTTGGCATTTTAGTGGATAGCAACTGGGGTTAGTTATTATTTGCGCTGAAACTTTTTGAGATTGGCGAGAGAACTCTGATAGCCACTACTATCGCCCATGATTCTATACAACTCTACCGCAATCTTCAGATCGGAAATTGCCCCCTTACAATCGCCCATTTGATGGCGGGCAAATGCCCGATTATTATAGGCAATCGCTCTTTCTGGCTCGATGCGGAGTACCTGTGAATAGTCGAGATACGCCCCTTGATAGTCTTTCATATTGACTTTGGCATTAGCACGATTGCTATATGCCAGAATGTTGTTAGGATCGAGGCGAATTACTTCTGTATAATCGGCGATCGCGGGGATATTTTGTTGTAGTCTGGCGTGTAAGATTCCGCGTTGCAGATATGCGTCCAAATCTTTAGGGTTTTGTTGTAGCGTCGCATCCAGACTGGCAAGTGTCGGTTGTGGTTGACTGGAATCGGGTGCAGCTATAGCTAGTAACGGTGTCGATGTCAGGACGATCGCGCTTAGTAAGATACTCAGTTTAGATAAATATTTAGTCATCGGCAATAATACGAGAACAGAGCTACGACATTCTACAAGCCATTGTATGAGTTTTCCGGCATTAAATTTTACATGGGGTCGATCGGGTTGCCTGTTGCTGCGACAAAAGGCGGTATTATGCAACTGCGATCGATAGTAACGAAACAGGGGTATTTATGTCTTGGAAACACGGATTGGTTGCTGCGACGGTGATGTTAAGTACTACGCTTTGTGCACCTAGCGTTCGAGCGCAAACAACTAATAAAGGATTTTCTGAGTTTGTCTCTGGCGCGGGTACGGTACTATTTTTAGGTGGCGGTTCGTTACTGCCCCTGCTCACTGATGGAGCCGATGGCGGACAACATTCATTACGAGTAGTTGACGCATTAACCACGAGCGCGGCATTATGCTATGGACTTAAAGAAGTAGTCAGATCCCCTCGCCCCGATAACGAACGAGAACTCGATAGCTTTCCGAGTTGTCATGCCACTACCGCCTTTGCTGTGGCGCGCATTCAGAGCCACTATCATCCCGACTATGCCATTCTCTGGTATGGGGGAGCTGCTTTAATCGGTTATTCACGCGTCGATCTCAATCGTCACCGTTTGACAGACGTACTCATCGGTGCGGGGTTAGGCTACTTAGTCGGCGAAATCGAATTGGGGCAAAAACGCGGTTTACTGTTATTTCCACTAATTCGCCAAGATGCCCAAGGTAATACGATTGTCGGGTTACAAGTTAAGGGTGAGTTTTAATGCCCTAGATTCTTAACATTTACATGCAAATGTGGCAGATACTTCCAAAGCAGTCTAGAGTAAGAAATAGTTAGGTGGAGACCATCGATCGGAGGTTGTGAATGAGTCAGCAGAATCCTTATGAGCAGCTAGGGGTGACAGAAGATGCCACCTTTGAAGAGATTCAAGCTGCGAAACAACGCGTTATCGCTCAGTTGGGTAGCGATCTACAACTACAAGATAATGTAGAAGCAGCCTATGATGCGATTTTAATGGAACGGCTCAAACTTCGCCAACAGGGCAAAATTAAAGTGCCCGATGGAATTAGGTTTCCCGAAAAGTCACCTGCCGTTCCTGCCAAATTTATATCCCTCTCAGTACCGAACTCGCCCAGTTGGATGGGAGATACCTTCGAGCAGCCCGATCGATCGCAGCTTTTAACCACATCTGGCGTGTATGCTGTATTGGGCGGAGCTGCCCTAGTGCCGAGTATCGCAAATGCCGCGTTACCCACGCTGGTTGCCTTCGGGGTAGGGTTTAGTTTGTATTTTGTCAATCAAAAGCAACATCGATTTAAACGCGCTCTACTGGGCAGTTTGATGGCTCTGATTGTCGGTTCGGCGATCGCCGCAATATTGGTAAACTATTTACATCTACCTGTCGAGCAAATTGGCGTTCATGGTGAAGTTTTTGCTGGATTGCTGGTGTTCGCGCTGTTATGGATCGTGAGTAGTTATACGAAGTAATTGTCAGGGCAGTTTCTGGATTGCCCTAACCTGAAATCTCAGCAGTTCGACCGATCGACTAAAATAGCAACAGCATTAACAATTGCCTCAGGTTCGTCGATCCACACGAAATGACTGCTGCGCTCGGCAAAAATTTGCTGAGTATCGGTAGATAATTTCAGTAAATCGAGATGAATGCGATCGCGGACTCGATCGGCAGTATGTAATGATAATAGTTTAATGCCTAATAACGGTCGCAAAAAAGTTTGAGATTTAATGCTGATTATTGGTAGGTTGCCTAGATTGTCGGCAGCTTTTAATTGTCTGCCACTAGTATCTAAATTACACATTTCCCTACCCATTGTCAGCCAATGCCGAGCTGAATAAAATGACCGTTTGACATATTGACGATCGCGTTTAGGAAACTTTTTTAGTTCGGGTTTAATTAGCTCGAATACACCTAATTCGCCCACAATTCTCACGATACCTAATGCAGCTCCGATCGCGACAAACCCAAAACTCAGCGTGAAAAATAGTTTCAGCACTCCCACGCTTAAAGGTAAAGCTAACATCGAATCTTCATGCAAACCATCAGTTAGAATTAGTCCCTGCACTTCGGTAGGGAATTGATGAGCGTACAACCGCAGATTATAACTACCAAACGAATCTCCAACTAAAATATATGGTGGCGAAATTTGGGCTGTAGCTAATAATTCGTGCAATTCATTCACAATTTGTTGACTGGTGCGCGGCGCAGTAGCACTTTCGCTCCAGCCATATCCAGATCGATCGTAAATACAGACTCTAGTTACTTTAGCCAGTTCTTCGATTAATAAATAACCTTCAACACCACCCAAACTCGCATCGATAATAACGGTAATATTACCATTTCCTCGGAGCGTTAAGTGACGATTTTTACCATCGCTATTCATAACTAATTTACCTGGAGGGGCTAAAACTTGGCGATCGCGATAAGTGGCAAATTGATGATAAATTGTTGTCGCAGTCAGGATCGCAAGCTCGATCGCTTGGAGGGATGATAAGCTATTAAACATAATATTGATAACTACGAATCGATCGCGAATATCGGTGGCAATGTTAACCCAAGTTGCTAGTTATGGGTTTTTAGTGGGATAGGTGTTAGGTTTGAGCTGTTAGGTTTTGCGGATCGGATCGCGAGGAGGTGCCCTCTCGCCAGAGTGTTTCACCAAGCAAGGTTTTATCCGATTGCTAATACTCAATACCTAATACCTAATGCCCAAATCTTTAACTTTGGTTATAACTAGCAACTTGCGTTATTAACTTACCCAAACCCGAACACCTAAACCTCAAACCTTACTTTAATTTATGTGGCAGTGGCAAACTGAATCGGGATTACCGTATTTAAGCTGCGATTTACTCGCTGACTGGCAACATGGCTTTTTTACGCGCCAGTTTTCCCCGCGCGAACCCCAAGAGCTAACTCCATCTTTGGATGCTACTGCGAGTACTCATCGGCTCAAGCAGATCCACGGCAAAGTTGTCTTAACCCCCACCGAAATTACCAATGCTGCGGAAATAGAAGTCGAGACAGGTTACGCGCTCGGCGATGGATTATTGACAGAGGCAGCCGCACAAGCGGTTTGGGTGGCTAGTGCCGACTGTAACCCGATTCTGATTGCCAATCGGCAGACGGGAAATGTGGCAGCGGTACATGCTGGCTGGCGGGGTACATCGCTCGGAGTCGTGAAGGTTGCAGTAACTCGACTATTGGCACAGGGAGGCAATTTAAACGATATTATCGTCGCGATCGGCCCCGCGATCGATGGTAAAGTTTACCAAGTAACCAAGCAGGTGGGATTAGAAGTGTGCGCCTCGATTTGCCAGGGGCAAGGCTTCGCCAACGCGCCAAAACCGCTCTCAGGCGACCTCGATGCCGATTTGACTAGTTTGTTAGGAATATCGAATTCACCCCTGTTGTCGGACGAGCAAGCGGGCAGGGTGAGGTTAGATGTGCGACGAGTCAATCAGTTGCAACTTGAAGGATTGGGAATAGATCCGGGGCAAATTTCGATCGCGCCGCACTGTACTTTTCAGGAGCCAGAATATTTCTTCTCTTATCGTCGGGAGAAGCTCAAAAAGATTCAATGGTCGGGAATTGTTAGTAAGTAATCTAAGTTGCTATCTATTTTGCCTGCGACTGAAGTCGCCGCTAGTGATGCGAAGTCCGCCTACGCGGACTAAGATATTCAGTCCGCGTAGGCGGACATTACGCAATCCGAGCGGCGGTTTTTGACCGCTGAAATCTCACAGAACACCCGTCTCCTATTCTCCCTAAAATCCCATCGCCGATGCTACCGCTTCCATATTTGCAGTGATGCCTTGCTGGAATGGATTAATTTTATTTGCGATCGCCGTATCGGGATCTTTAAGTCCATTCCCGGTTAGCACACAGACAACGGTAGCATTATTGGGTACGCGATCTTTGACTTTGAGTAACCCAGCTACCGAAGCCGCACTGGCAGGTTCGCAAAAAATTCCTTCGCGACTACCCAACCACCGATAAGCGGCGATAATTTCGGCATCGGTGACGGCATTAAATTCGCCGTGACTGGCATTCTTGGCGGCTACGGCTTTATCCCAATTAGCAGGATTGCCGATCCGAATGGCGGTGGCGAGAGTTTCGGGGTTTTTAACACGTTCGCCACTGACTAACGGTGCGGAACCTGCGGCTTGGAAACCCATCATTTTAGGGAGATTCCGACATTTGCCGTGTTGATGATATTGATTGAATCCCATCCAGTAAGCCGTAATATTACCACCATTACCAACGGGGATACACAACCAATCTGGCGCGTCGCCGAGGGCATCTACTAGCTCGAATGCTGCGGTTTTTTGCCCTTCTAAGCGGTAGGGATTGACCGAATTAACTAAGGTAATCGGGTAATTGTCTGCCATCTGCCGAACGATATCGAGCGCGTCATCGAAGTTGCCCTTAATAGCTAGAACTTCGGCACCGTATAGTAAAGCTTGCGCTAATTTACCCAAAGCGACATACCCATCGGGAATCAACACATAGGCACGCATTCCGCCCCGGACGGCATAAGCGGCCGCAGCAGCGGAAGTATTCCCCGTACTGGCACAAATTACTGCCTTGGCACCTGCTTCTTTGGCTTTACTGATTGCCATCGTCATCCCCCGGTCTTTGAAGCTACCCGTCGGATTTAAACCATCGTATTTGATATATACTTTCACGCCCCGACCGATTTCTGCGGCGATCGTCGGTACGGGGATTAACGGCGTGTTACCCTCATTGAGAGTAACTACGGGGGTCGTCGCACTCACGGGTAGATACGCTCTATAGTTTTCAATTAAACCCGGCCAACCACGATTGGTAGTAATGCCGGAATTGACTGCAATTTGGGTATCTAAGCTCATGATGTGACTTTAACCTGGTTAAAAAATTATGGGCGACTCTTGCTTTATGAAGATCGCAGACCCCGATGATTCTTCTATTGAAGCATAATTCTGAGCGATCTAGTGCCCAAGCGCAGAACTCTCGATCGAATCTAAATAACTTCAATTGCGACTGCTATACTACCTATTTATTCCCATGTCTGAACTACAGCCCCGTCCCCGCGCCCTAGTTGCGATCGTTATTTATAAGTGTTTTAGTGTCGGATTATTGACCTGTATTTCGATCGGGCTATTTCTAACATCCAAGAAATATGACGATCTGTTTGCCTTTGCCGAAGAATATATGATGACAGGCAAACGAGAAATTATCAAAGCTGGATTAGAACAAGTCGTCAGTATCTCGACTAGTAAAATGCAACTGGGGGCGTTAGTCGCGCTGATTTATGCACTGGTAAATGGCATCGAAGCTGTGGGACTGTGGAATCAAAAAGCCTGGGCGACAATGCTGGTAGTCGGCATTGTCGGTATTACAATTCCGATCGAAGTCTATGAGATTATCCACAAAGCCTCGATCGTTAAATTTGTAGTGTTCGCTATTAATATCGCCATGTTTGTCTATCTGCTCAGACACGCACTCGAAGAGCGGAACAAGCGGCGAGGGGGGTAAGAGAGTAAGGAGTAAGAAGTAAGAAGTAAGGAAAATCCCCTCCCCGTAGGGCGGGGTGGGTAGATCTTCGCTAAAACCTAAAACCTAAAACCTAAAACCTAGAAACTCTACCCACAGCCAGCCTAGATAGCTACCGACAAAATAGGCTGGAAAATCCGATCGTGAGAAAGTCGTACCGAGGATTAACCTACCGGGGAGTGTGGCGCGGATGGCTTGGAGCCAGGGAGGTTGGTAGAGTTGGAGCAATTCGATCGCACAAGTGGCGACACACACCCAGATGGCTGTCAGGCGCAGATTGGCTGGTGGGTAGATAAATAATACCAATAACATCAACAGAATTTGGTAGGCAATACTGCCACCAGCATCGCGAACATATTCGGGTAAGATGTGACTAAATCGAATACCATAGCCTAATGGTACGATCGCTAGTATATTGACTAGAAAAACCAGCCGCTGTCGATAAGATTTAATGGGCATTGCTCGACTACGGCTATCTCAATTGATTTTTGCAACAAACATGAAAAAAAGTCTCAAAGGCGATCGCACTTTATTACTGACCAGTATTTTACTATTTTTCATGCTAGCCGCAGGAATCATGAGTGGCGTACTGGGGTTTGTCTCTGGACACGAAGCTCTTAAAGGCGTAACTCAACCAGATATTCGTCCTAATAATAATAAAGGCGGCAACCAGCAGAATATTAATACCAAAGGGCTGGAACTAATTAAAGAGCAAGAAGTAATTGCTAATGTTAAAAAGCAGATGGGTATGGAAGAACCCAAATTAGATGCTAAACAGGCGCAAGATGCCAAGAAAAAAGCTGCTGAATTTAATAAAGCAGTCAAAAACGATCCGAAAACTGGTCTTCCCATTGGCAAACTGCCGATCGTCAGAGAGAATCAAGGGATTATGATGATCGTTAACTCAATTGCTACTAAAAGCAATCGGATTACGCTCGAATTGTCACTTGCCAATAATGGCAGTCAACCTATTAATTTCGGGCAAGGCGCGATGACGCTGACTAACGATCGATCTCAACCGATTAATGCCACTACAAATGGATTGCCCAGCAGTCTAGCGGCAAATGGTCGCAAAGTAAAAGTAACAATTTCTATTCCTAAAAATGCTCTCGATAAAGTGAAGAGTGTCTCGCTACAATTGATTGATGTAGATAAAAAACTCCAACTCGAAGCCCCTGGCGTTCCGGTTGGGAAGTAGATGGGAGATGGGAAGGAAGTAAGAAGTAAGAAGTAAGAAGTAAGGAGGATTGTGAATTGCACATCTATCTATTCTTCCCGTCCCCCCGTCCCCCCGTCTCCCCCTGTCTCCCCCTGTCTCCCATCTCCCATCCTTAAAAAATTCCGACAATGAACGATCCTCATCCGCTTTTAGGTGGTTCGGATATTGGGTGGCGACTCTTACTAGTAGTGGGTTTGATTGCGATCGATGCCTTTTTTGTGATTGCCGAGTTTTCGATCTTGTCAGTCAGGCGATCGCGAATCGCTCAATTAGTAGCTGCTGGAGACGATCGTGCCAAACAAGTCCAAGATCTACAACGAGGAATCGAGCGATTGCTCTCCACTACCCAAGTGGGTATTTCCCTGTCTAGTTTGGCACTCGGCTGGATTGGCGAACGCGCGATCTCCCAAATCCTCGTCCAAAAGTTAGCGAATATCCCCCTGGCGCATTCGCTGGCGATTCCGGTTACCTTTTTTGTATTGGCATATCTCCAAATTGTGTTTGGCGAACTGATTCCCAAATCGCTGGCGTTAATCTATGCCGAACAAATCGCGCGGGTTTTGGGCGCGCCGAGTCTGGCCATCGCGCGAATTTTTAGTCCCTTAATTTGGATCCTCGATCGATCTACCAAATTATGTTTGCGGTTAGTCGGGATTCGCGATCGGTATGATGGTCGCGATCGGGTAACATTCAAGGAGTTACAAGCGATCGTTGCGACAGATCGCGAATCGAGTGGATTGGCGATCGAACAACGCCAAATGTTAGCTAAAGTGCTGGAATCTGCCGATACGATCGCTACAGATATCATGATTCCTAACACTCAAATCGTCACCGTACCGCAAACTGCTACCTGTCAAACTCTACTGATTAAAGTAGCGACTACAGGCTATTCTCGTTATCCCGTCATCGATCCAGATTCAGGTAAAATTATCGGTGTCGTCGCTTTTAAAGATTGTGTCACTCTACTCGCACAAGGCAAAGCCGCCGGGAAAATCCCGATCGCCCAATGGATCGAGCCTGTCGGCTCTGTGACCGAATCGACGCTAGTTAGTGCCATTCTCTACCGGATGCAAGAGTCTAACGCTCAGATGACGATCGTGGTCGATGAGTTTGGCAATACGGCGGGCTTAATTACCCGTCAGGATGCGATCGCCGAAACCATCGGTATGAAAGTAAGTTCCGATCGACCCACGAAACTATGTCAGCAGCTCTCAGATGGGACATTTCTCGTTCAAGCCCAGATCGATATCGAAGATCTCAATCAATGTGTAAAAATCGATCTTCCCTTGTCAGAGGACTACCGCACCCTCGCCGGATTTTTGCTCGATAAATTGCAACAATTTCCACGTCCTGGGGAATCCTTAAATTATGGTGATTGGAGTTTGACGGTAATTTCTACTGTTGGGCCGAGGATCGATCGAGTCCGCATCCGGCGGGATTAGGCTTTAGGTTTTAGGTTTTAGGTTTTAGGTTTTAGGTTTTAGAGTTTCAACTCTCCACTACCGGGATCTACTCGTCCTAGTTCGGCAAAAGCGGCTAGTCGCAATCGACAAGAATCGCAGGTACCGCAGGGTAACGATGCTTCGGAATAGCAAGACCAAGTTTGCTCCCAGGGTACGCCTAAACGATCGCCAAGCTGAATAATTTCAGTTTTTTTAAGATCGATTAAAGGTGTGACGATTTCGATCGGATCGCCTTCTCTACCTTGCTTGGTACCCAGCCTAAATACCGATCGCATGGCATCGATATAATCCGGACGACAATCTGGATAGCCAGAATAATCTAGCGCATTGACCCCAATGTATACTCGACTGGCGGCGATCGCTTCAGCATACGCGAGTGCAAAACTCAAAAAAATCGTATTGCGAGCGGGAACATAGGTAACGGGTATAGATTCTGACATTTCAGCGAGATCGCGCTGTTGTGGGAGCGCAATTCCATTATCTGTCAGAGCCGAACCGCCCCATAGGCGGAGATCGAAGCTTACTACTTGATGGGCAGTGCTACCTGCGGCGATGGCGATCGTTTTAGCAGCTTCGAGTTCGCGCCGATGCCGTTGCTGGTAATCAAAAGAAAGTGCGTAGCAATCGTAACCTTCACTTTTTGCCAAATACAACACCGTCGAGGAATCTAAACCACCTGAGAGAAGGATAACTGCTTTCACAACGGCTAAAATATGAGGGATGAATGTGGCTTCTATTTTAGCCGTTCTCGCTCGTTCTCAGCGATGTGGACAGACAAACAGAACAGAGATCTAAAGAAACTGGAAGAATATTAAAGCTCTATCCACTATCCACACTTCGACTGTCGCTCAGTGCAAGCTATTCACTAAATCCTCTCTAATAGATAAAGTCATCGCTGTTAGGAACATAAACAAAACTTTTCGGTTCTTGACAATTATGATGCTGTGATAGTATCGGGATTGTTATGGGTGACATCAAGGCGATCTAGATAAATCGCGCACAACCGACAACTAATTCATAGCGGTGGAGGAGTAAATTTTAGAGTGAAAAGTAGCATGTCAACCAAACAGTTAGACACAAATATTCAGTCAGGTTCGCCCCAGCCGCTGAAAGTAGGACTTATCGGGATTGGTAATATGGGACAGCACCACGCACGGGTGTTGAGCCTACTCAAAAATGTCAAACTGGTTGGCATCGCTGATGTCAATGTCGAGCATGGTTTGGAAGCTGCGAGTAAGTACAAAGCAAAATTTTATGAAGACTATCGCGATCTGATCTCTCAAGTCGATGCTGTCTGTATCGCCGTCCCCACTAGATTACACTACGAAGTTGGCATCGCTTGTTTGCAGGCAGGAATTCACGTCTTAATCGAAAAACCGATCGCGGCAACGATCGCTGAAGCAGAAGCTTTAGTCAATGCGGCGGCTGAGTCTCAGTGTATCCTCCAAGTCGGACATATCGAACGCTTTAACCCCGTTTTTCAAGAACTCAGTCAAGTCCTTAAAACCGAGAAAGTATTGGCTCTAGAAGCACATCGGATGAGTCCCTATTCCAATCGGGCTAACGATGTTTCTGTCGTGCTAGATCTGATGATCCACGACATCGATTTATTAATGGAACTCGCTGGCGCGCCTGTCGTCGGTTTGACAGCTAGCGGTAGCCGTTGCCCCGAATCTAAATATCTCGACTATGTAACGGCAACTCTGGGTTTTGCCAATGGAGTCGTCGCAACATTGACGGCTAGTAAAGTCACCCACCGGAAGACGCGACTGATTGCCGCTCATTGTCGTCAATCGCTAACGGAAGCCAACTTCCTCAGCAATGAAATCTCGATCCACCGTCACAATGCCGATCTGCTCAATGAGTATCATCAAGGTTTGTACCGTCAAGATGGATTAATTGAGAAAGTATACGTCAAGAATATCGAACCACTATATGCAGAATTAGAGCATTTTGTCAACTGTGTTAGGTGCGGCAGCGAACCTTCTGTGGGGGGAGAGCAAGCTCTCAAAGCTCTTAGGTTGGCTACTTTAATCGAACAGATGGCTCTGGATGGAAAGGTGTGGAAATTAGCCGATCGCGATCGGGCAGGATTAATGGCTAATGTACCTGGTTAACCTGAGTTTGGGATAAGAAATGCCTGGAGACTGGAAGTCTCGGATCATGATGCAAAGTCCGCCGAAGCTATACTGGTTAACTAGTCCGCATAGCGAAAAGTGCGTTCTTGGGATTTCCCAGGAACGCATTTTTCACTGTCTTCAAAAGGTGCTTTACTTGCGGCTCACCTTTGGTTATTTTCCCCGTCAAAAGAGGTGAGACAGCGACGCATCGACCGGGAGGTTTCCTCCCGGTTGTGTGCGTCAAGACAAGACAGGGGAAACCAAGCGACGTTTG
>NZ_JANYJC010000069.1 GCF_025361915.1 Chamaesiphon sp. GL140_3_metabinner_50 | reverse complement strand
CCAAATTTCTGAATATTGTGGGCAGCTAAAGACACTATGCGCCCAGCCATCATAAATTATTCCGATCGATATTTATGCCGCGATCGAGAACTGAATCCAATGAGAATAGAGACCAAACAGTGACCACCAGTTAGATTTCAGCGTAATTATAATTTGATAAGTTTTTGTAACTATCTACCGAAAAATATTAGATATTTGGTAAGTGCGCGATGTGCATCGTCCGGATGTATTCTTGAAAGTATAATATAGTACAAAGCGAATGCCTAGTTTTTGGCAACCATTCCGAGCGCAAGCCCTAAATCTATTTCTCAAGCCAAATTGCCCGTTATGCGATCGAACAGCTACGGATACTTTTTGTAAATATTGCTACAGCCAACTGCAAGAGTGTCAACTACTCGATCCGGCTCGATATTGGCAGGGCGATTTACCACTATTTGCCTGGGGAAAATACGAAGGCACGGTCAAAAGATCGATGGCTAAGTTAAAATACGATGGCTATCGTTCGATCGGCAATATGTACGGGGAATGGCTGGCTGCTAGTTGGCAAAAATATCCACCTCTAAATACCCCAACTAAATTAATCCTCGTCCCCATTCCGCTCCATGCCGAAAAGCTTGCCAGTCGCGGTTTCAATCAAGCCGAACTCATAGCACGGAGTTTTAGTCGAGCTGCGGGTGCTAAATTAGATCTGAGTTTACACCGAACTCGATCGACCGTCGCTCAATTTGGACTATCTAAATCAGCACGTCAAGAAAATGTCGCCGATGCCTTTGCACTGGTGCGTTCGGCTCTAAAACCAGGCGATTCGGTCTTATTAATCGATGATATTTACACCACAGGTGCCACAGTTCGATCGGCTGCATTAGCATTAAGATCGATCGATATCAACGTCTGCGGTGTCGCCGTAGTCTCTACCGTAGTCCTGGATTAGGGGACGGGGAGACGGGGAGACTAGGGGATAAGTGTGCAATTACTTCTTACTTCTTACTTCTTACTCCCACCTCCCATCTCATTTCAACTGACAAGAACTCCGATAATAATCCATCTCTGGCTCTTGCCAAGAAAAGGCAAAATGACTGATGGAGTTAATTTGGGGGAGACTGCGATGGATGCCACTCATTTGATCTTCCAGCGATGGACGACCTTCGCCCGGTTTGCCCCAACTTCCAGCTAGGGCTGGCACTACATTGGTGGTAGCTGGCGCAAAATTCAAGACGCGACGAATTTGCTCGACGATACAATCGCTGCGATTGCAAGTGGCATACGCCATCGGATGCCATTCATTAGTCGTAAATCGATCCCAGGCTTGCAATCGCGAATCGTAGCCTCTACGCCCGACTGGTTGATTGGCTTCGGGAAAAAATACCGCCCCAGATTTAATCCGTTGCTGTTCGACGGGGGTGGCGGCACGTTGAAGATAGCTGACGACTCCTTGACTGGCATGAGCGAGGGTTAGTTGCCATAAATCCCACTCAATCCAGGGGAATTTATCCTCGTAGGACATGCTAAATTCGTTTTCTAGGGGGGTGCGACCCTGCCACAGGGGTAATTCGTTAGGGTAGAGTTTATCCAGCTCCTTGAGGTCGTTAATGGTAATAGTACCTTTATTCAAGAATCGATCGATTAAATCTGTACCCTTTTGATTTTGGGCGAGAGCAGTGAGGGCTTGTCGCGATTCGTCGCCGTAGATCCATAAATCTTTAACTTGGCTGGCGATCGATTGCGCGCCTTGTCCCCGTGGGAAGCGGATATAATCGAATAGTACGCCATCGGGCTTGCGGGCGACGACTTCGCGGACGATTTGCTCGTAATCGGAGCGGGCTTTGCTACTGTAAGGATCGACAAATAACACCGAGCCAGTGTTACCATCTGGAGATTTCTGGAAGCCTTCTTCCCCGGCAAATAGTGTGGTTTCACCGCGTCCGTTGAGGGCGACGGTAGATTGTCCTTCAGGCGTTAAGCCATATTCTGGCCCAAAGTTGAGACTATACATCCAGGCATAGACTTTTAAGCCGCGTTCGCGCCCACGTTGGATGGAGTCGGCGAGTAAGTCGGTTTTGTCGGTACTTCTGGTGTTTAAGACCGAATTCCAGGAGGTACGATTAGTCGATCGGGGTAGGAGTGCTTTACCGTAAAATGTGGCAACATAGACTTGGTTATAGCCTTTATTGACCATCCGATCGAAAATTTCTTCTAAGTCGCCAGGGCGAGTATCGCAAGGATAAAGTCGAATCCAAATTGCTTGAGTTTTCAACCAACTTTTCTGGCGACACTGTTCGATATAGGTGGAATGCTTTTTGACGATTTCGCTATATTTGGTTTGACTATTGCGATCTCCTGTTTGGGCGGCTACTCGCAAGACATTTTTCGCATTGGCTTCTGCTAGTGGAATCTGACAATAGTCAGTACTTGGTACGCTCTGAGCTAGAGTGGGAGGGGCGTAAGATCCTTGCCCGATGATGCTCCCGGTGGTAAGTAGTCCGATTAATAATTTGTGACGATACCACCCCAATAATGAGACGGGAAGGTGTGTATGTAGCGTACATTCCATAGTATCGATCGGGGTCGGGGTAGAATAATTTATCCTCTTACGTATTAAAGGAGAAGTCAATCTATCGATTAGCTTCTCCTTCAATAGTGATTCGGACAGATGATTTGGTCGAAAAGTTCCAAATTTGCACTCTGTGTGGATTAATCTACCGCGTGCCGCTAAGTTGCGAGTCTAGGCTCCGCGCTGTAATGCTAGCTCGATTTGCTTGAATTTTTGTTCTAAACTAGTTCTGAGCTTTTCTGGTAACGGACGATTGGGATAAGCCGCATAGTGAGCGGCTAAAGAGTTGAGCGCAGTCCGCATACTCGTGAACGAACTCAATTTAGTCAAAGCGGGATCTTGACGGTAACGAGCAGAAAAATCGTTGATGTTTAGACGTGCCAGTGACTGCGCCGCAGGCTTGTCTGGGGAGTCATCGGGCAACTCTAATACAGCTTTCATACTATTGAGGACGGTCATTGTATCCTGACGATAATTACCAACTAGTCCACCAGAGCTAGCCGAACAGCCAGCTAAACCAACGACGACAACTAGCATTAACGCAAATAACTGCGACCACAGACGCTTAAACATAATTAATAACTTAAAAATCACAAACTCCAAAACTATTCCTCATCCTAGCGCGAATCCGATCGCAAATGGTGGAACCTTTGTCGGCAGTCAGCATTTGGGGCATTCAGACACGAGTCAGATATTTTTAAGGCTTGACTATTGTCGATCGATAGACAACGATTAACGTAGTTAATTCAGATCGCCACTAGCACGCCCATCATGACTAGAGTTTCGCGTCCCTATATTTTAATGTGGACGATTGTTGGCTTATTTCTAACGATCGGTGCAAACTTTCTACCTGCCTATGTTACCAGTTCTCCTTGGCAATGGTTCAGTGAAGGAGTTACTGCTTATCCTATTGGGTTTAAATGTCAAGTTGGGGCAGTACTGTTAGTTAGTTGTTTAGGTGGCAGAACGACGGGAGTGTTAACTCAAGTTATTTATTTATTACTCGGATTATTATGGCTCAAAATCTTTAATGATGGTGGTGGAATTGAATATCTTCAGAAGCCTGCGTTTGGTTATTTACTCGCATTCATTCCCGGCTCTTGGGTGTGCGGACAGTTAGCTTTTCGGCGATTTTCCAGTCCAGATGCCGCAACTCGGAATACTCCCTTGGCACCATCGTTAGAATACTTAGGAGTGAGTTGTTTGTGTGGACTGTTGACCATTCATGCGATCGGGATTATTTATTTAATTGGATTTCAGTTAATTAACTGGCAAGAACTAGGTGGATTTAAATTGTTAGATCTGATTGTTACTTATTCAATTCATCCGTTTCTCGGTCAGATCGTTTTAGCTTGTACGGCAGCATTAATCGCATTTGTCGTCAGGAAAATTATGTTTTATTAAAATCGGGTAAGATGAGAATTAAGAATTATTACTTTTGGCTAGCAGCAATTACAAATATTATCATCGATGTCTTGAGTAAACGCGCGATCGTCACTTATTTACAAGTCGAGCGAACATCGATGCCGATTATTCCTAATGTTTTGCACTTTACATATATCCGCAATCATGGTGCTGCTTTTAGTATGCTCGAAGGACAACCGTGGCTGCGGTGGTTATCGTTAGTGGTTAGTCTCGGATTAATTGCAATTGGCATTATGAGAACTTTTAGTAATATTTGGGAACAATTAGGATTCGGGCTAATCTTAGCAGGTGCTTTGGGTAACGGGATCGATCGGTTATTTTTTGGCGGCTCTGTAGTTGATTTTATCGATCTGCGGATTATTAATTTTGCCATCTTCAACTGGGCAGATATATCGATCAATGTCGGCATTATTTGTTTGCTAATTCATGGATTAGTCGATCGATCCCCCCGATCCAACTCACGTTAATCGTCGTACCTGCCTCATTCTGCAACTAGCATCTATCGATCGTCAATTTCTATTTATATGTCAATGCCAAATCAAATTCGGACTTGCTATTTACTCATTGCCACGATTGCTTTGGCACCAGTAATCTGGATGAATAGTGCTAGTGCGAATCCGCTCACCCAGAACAAAACTCCGAGTAAGATCGGTCTCAGTAAATTTGTCTATACACCGATCGAACTTCCCGCAAATGGGCAAGTAACAGATACTTTATCCGATAAAGATATTCCAACTGGCGATGGTGGTTTTGCTAGAGATTATGCAATTAAATTGACGGCTGGCGATCAAATTGCGATCGATGTGACTTCAGAGTCATTCGATACAGTGGTAATTCTATTAACTGCTGATGGTAAAAGTATCGGTAAAAACGATGATGGCCCAGATGGTACTAGCAACTCTTTACTATTTATGAGAATTAAAGATTCTGGTACTTATACTATTCGCGTTCAAGGTTTTGGTGAAACAAGTAGTGGCGAATTTAAACTTAAAGTTAGTAAGTTGAAATAATCGAAGTGGGAGCGCGATCTCAACTTCATATCTGTCGATCGCTACTCCCAGCTCACCACTATGCTAAAATAGTGGGGTTGTTAAGCCACGCACCGTCTTTGATTAACGTATCTGACATCGATACCCTCGCCCAGGAACTAGCTACGATTCAACAGACTGGCTCTAAAAAAATTGCACTGCTGGGTTCCCGCCACGTTCCATTGACTCATCAACATCTGATCGAGATGATGAGCTATGCACTGGTACTATCCGGCAATCGCCTGATTACCTCTGGTGCTACTGGGACAAATTCTGCGGCAATTCGTGGGGCAATTAGAGCCGACAGAGACATGCTCACGGTAATTTTACCTCAAAGTCTAGCTCGGCAACCGCGCGAGTCTCAAGAGCAATTGTCGAATGTCATGCACCTGGTAGAAAATCCCAATAACGATGCGCTGTCGCTGGGGGAATCCAGCGCACTATGCAATCAAGAAATCGTCTCTCGATGTCAACAGTTAATCTGTTTTGCCTTCCACGATAGCGATACGTTGCTACAAACTTGCCACGAAGCGGAAGAACAACGCAAGATCGTCACCTTATTCTATTTTGACTAATGTGGCGAAAAGTCTACCCAATTGAGTTCAATTATTCAACCGGGTTTCGATTTCCAACCCGATAGGTAAATGCTCGTGCGGATGCGTCCCTCTTTCCTCGCTCCTACCTTTATCCCCTCAATTTAATCTAGATTTCCGCCCGCAAACTGCTGTTATGACTTTCGCCAATCTACCTACTTCCACCATTTTACTCGGCTCGATCGCGGCTGCGGCAGCTTTAGTCTACTTTCCCTATTTAGTCGTGGCAATTACGCGCTTTCAAGTAGGGTTCGATATTTCCGCTCCGCGCGCTGCATTCGATAAATTGCCAGACTATGGCAAACGCGCAACTTGGGCGCATCAAAATTCGTGGGAAGCATTTATACTATACAGTGTAGCTGCATTGATGGCTTATGCCACTCACCAAGAATCAGCAACGGTAGTAAATTGTGCGATCGGTTTTACAGTAGCGCGGCTACTATATTCAATCTTTTATATCATCAATTTCCCGATCGGTCGATCGTTAATGTTTGGAGTCGGCTCGGTAGCAATTTACACCCTCATGTCGATGAGCATCATCAGCACCATGAATTAGGGGATAGAGTATAGCGGTTAGAGCTTAGGGAGATTGTTTGAATGGAAATCTACACCCAAACTCAACAACTATCTACTATCCACTATCCACTATTCACTATTCACTAATTAAAAATGGCTTCTACATTTTCTTTTGATATTGTCAGCGATTTCGATCGTCAAGAACTTGTCAATGCGCTAGATCAAACCAACCGCGAGATTATCAGTCGTTACGATCTCAAAGATACCCAGACGACTGTAGAACTAGCCGAAGATAAGATTACCATCAATACAGCTAGTGAAATGACCCTCACAGCCGTCCATGATATGCTTCAGTCTAAAGCAATTAAGCGCAATCTATCCCTAAAAATCTTTGATTACGGTAATATTGACTCAGCCAGTGGCAATCGAGTTCGTCAAGAAGTTACCCTCAAAAAAGGCATCAGCCAAGAGATTGCCAAACAGATTTCTAAACTAATCCGGGACGAATTTAAAAAAGTTCAGCCCTCAATTCAAGGCGATGTCGTCCGCGTTACAGCAAAAGATAAAGACGAATTGCAAGGAGTAATGCAAAGGTTGAAACAGGAAGAGCTGCCAGTTGCCTTACAATTTACTAACTATCGCTAAAGTTGATACAAAACCCGACTTATTAACAAGTCAGATTTTTAGATGGTAAGTAGCTAGGCGCAAATATTTATTAGAACTAAATCGCCTGAAACATAGAGGGTGGGCAGTGCCCACCCTACACTTTAACTATCGTTAAAGTCAATACAAAAACCCGACTTGTTAATAAGTCGGGTTTTTAGTTAGCAAAGCAATACTAGTTCTATTTTACCAAGCGTTCTGGCAACCTGTCGAAGCGTAAAAGATCGTCATAGTTTTCGCGTTGGATGATGATATTTGCTTCGCCATTATTGACTAATACTGCCGCCGGACGGGTGATTCGATTATAGTTGGAAGACATACTATAGTTATAGGCACCAGTCGCAGGGACTACTAAGATATCTCCAGGTGCAGAAGTGGCAATTTGGGCATCTTTAATGAGAATATCACCTGACTCGCAATGCTTACCCGCGATCGTGACTGTTTCGATCATGGGTGCGGACATTTTATTCGCAATTATCGCCCGATATTGAGATTGATAGGTAATTGGGCGAGGATTATCAGACATGCCACCATCGATGCTGATGTAGGTACGAATACCAGGGACGGTTTTATTGCCGCCAACGGTGTAGGCGGTGATACAGCTACTCCCAATCAACGATCGACCGGGTTCGGATAGAACGCGAGGATAAGCGATTCCATGTGCGTCACAGGCGATTTTGAGGGCAGTAGCGACGTTTTTCACCCATGCGTCAATGCTCTGAGGATCGTCAGCTTCGGTGTATTTGATGCCTAAGCCGCCGCCGACGTTAATTTCACTGATGGGTAAACCGTGGCTGAGAGCGAGTTTATACCATTCCACCATTACGCCTGCGAGATCTTGGTGGGGTTGTTGCTCGAAAATTTGGGAACCGATGTGGGCGTGAACGCCGATACAGGTAATATTAGTTTGTTTGCTCAACCAGGTGAAAACTTCATCGAGTTGATTGGGATCGAAGCCGAATTTACTATCCAAATGTCCGGTGCGGATATATTCGTGAGTGTGACACTCGATTCCTGGCGTGAGCCGAATCATGACGGGGACATTTTTACCCGCGATGCTGGCGATCTTGGCAATGTTTTCGAGTTCGAGCCAGTTATCGGCAATAATTTTACAGTTTTTAGCGATCGCTAGTTCGAGTTCGGCGACTGATTTATTATTACCGTGGAAGTAGATATTTTCGGCACTCACTCCAGCTTTAATGGCGGTGAGTATTTCGCCACCAGATACCGCATCGATACCCAAACCTTCACTACCTGCGATCGCACATACAGCCAGACAGCTCCAAGCTTTTGAAGCATATATTACCAGAGATTCGCCAGGATAATATTGCTGCCACCCGTCTCGATATTGGCGACAAGCGGTGCGTACCGATTGCTCGTCGAGGATATATAACGGCGAACCAAATTGTGCGACTAACTCTGTCACGTCACAGCCGCCGATTTCCAGACAATCCTTGCCGTTGACTGTCGCAGTGAGCGGGAGAATATGCTGGTTGGGGGATGCATCTGGAGTAACTGCTGGTAGGTACTGGCGGCTGGTGGAATGGGTGGCGGAGATCGATACCATTGGCTTCTGACTAAAATTCTATGTTACTAAATTATAATAGAAGTGCGATGGTTAGTAGGCAAAGCTGTGCTTTACACCAATACGAAAGTCTGCATTCGATCGATCTGTCAGCATCGAGACTTGCTCATAGATATATCTCAATAAAATTTTAACTAAATCGGCATGGCGAGAGATCGGCGATCGTTAACCTTCTAGTCAATATGTCAAAATGGAATCAATTGCTGGAGATGACTTAGATGTTGTATTATCAATCTACTCAATGGAAATCCGCAGATCTAGAGCTATTGCCCGATAACGGTAATCGCTATGAAATCATCGATGGAGAATTACTCGTGACTCGCGCACCTCACTGGAAACATCAAAGAGTTATTACTAGGTTAATTCAATCGTTAGGGATTTGGTCGAGTCAGAGTAAGTTAGGTGAAGTCGTTACAACTCCAGGAATCGTGTTTCCCGATGATGACAATGTGATTCCAGATTTGGTGTGGATTAGTAACGACAGATTAGCACGGAGTTTGGATGAATCTGGGCATCTTGTCGCTGCACCAGAACTAGTCGTGGAGGTACTTTCGGCTGGTAGCGATAACGAACGGCGAGACAGAGAAGTCAAGCGCAAACTCTATACAATTAGAGGTGTCCAAGAATATTGGGTTATGGATTGGAAGAGACAACAAATTGAGGTGTTCCGGCGAGATAGTAATGGTTTACCGCTCATCGCAACGTTATTTTGTCAGGATGTATTGAGCAGTCCGTTGTTACCTAATTTTGAACAGTCTATTGCTGAGATTTTTAGTTAATTATGAAATCGAGGTTTGACGATCGAATGTCAAACTAGATATACACACATGCAATTCCAGCTAAATGAAAATAGAATAAATTTCCTGCTCTGCATACTGGGAATGGTATGTGGCTTAACTATTGGATATCTTATCAAAGACGGAGCTGAATCTTTTTACTCGTTCGAGATATTAAGCTACAATATACCATCCTTCATATTATTTGGGATTGTTACTGGGTTAACCATCCAAATAACGAGTGTGTTGTTATCTATGATGGCTTGTTTGGGTAATGATTTATATTACAACCGAATATTTTGCCTGCTGATTAGTATGCCCATTGGAATACTGATTATATTTAATGTTTTTAGCAGTTACTTAATTACACTTGGATTTGTTATTCCTTACATCATCAATATATTATTACCATCTTGGATTGTGATGAGAATTGTTGGTTGGAATACCACGTATCTCGTATTGGCTAATGCCAGCTCGCTGTTATCAATTTACATAATTCCTACAGGTATTGTCTGGTTGATAGAATCTCTCATATCGATTGTGTGAGTAGTTATTCTCGATCGCACCTTTACAAGGCAAACCCACAGAGGGAAAATAAAGAATCAGCATCAAAGAGGACATAGCAACGTGAGCGAACAATTTGACTACGATTTGGTAATCATCGGTGCGGGTGTCGGCGGACATGGTGCTGCGCTCCATGCGGTTAGTTGCGGCTTGAAGACAGCAATTATCGAAGCGGGGGATATGGGTGGTACTTGCGTCAATCGCGGTTGTATCCCTTCTAAGGCACTGCTGGCGGCTTCGGGAAGAGTGCGCGAAATGCGGAACGCTCATCATCTCAAGGCGATGGGGATTCAGGTAGATAATGTTAGTTTCGATCGTGCGGGAATTGCCGCTCATGCTAGCAATCTCGTTACTAAGCTGCGCGGTGATTTGACAAATAGTTTGACACGATTGAATGTCGAAGTAATTCATGGCTGGGGAAAAGTAGTTGCGTCCCAAAAAGTCAGCGTAACTACACCCGAAGGCGAGAAATTTATTACCGCTAAAGATGTGATGATTTCTTCGGGTTCGATTCCCTTTGTACCGCCAGGAATTGAAGTCGATGGCAAGACGGTATTTACCAGCGACGATGCAATTAAATTAGAGACAATTCCCCAATGGATTGCTATTATCGGTAGCGGTTACATCGGTTTAGAGTTCTCTGATGTATACACCGCATTGGGTTCGGAAGTCACGATGATCGAATTTTTCGACCAATTGATGCCGGGATTCGACACCGATATTGCCAAACTTGCCAAACGGATTTTAATCGATCCGCGCGATATTGAAGCTCGATCGAGCCTGCTTGCCAAGCGGGTAATTCCTGGTTCGCCAGTCGTCATCGAACTAGCCGATGCGAAAACTAAAGAAGTCGTCGAGATCTTAGAGGTCGATGCGTGCCTCGTGGCGACAGGTCGCATTCCCGATACCAAAAACCTCAATCTCGAAGCTGTTGGGGTCGCCCTCGACCGCCGAGGCTTCATTCCGGTGAATGATAAGCTAGAGGTGTTAATCGATGGCGAACCCGTGCCGCATTTATGGGCGATCGGCGATGCTACAGGTAAAATGATGTTGGCTCATGCTGCCTCCGCACAGGGCATTGTCGCCGTTGAAAATATCTGCGGTCGATCGAAACAAGTCGATTATCAGAGCATTCCCGCAGCAGCGTTTACGCATCCCGAAATTAGTTTCGTGGGGATGACGGAAACCCAAGCGAAGGAAGCAGGAACGGCTGGTGGCTTTGAAGTAACCGCAGTGCGGAGCTATTTTAAAGGTAACTCAAAAGCGATCGCCGAAGGCGAAGCCGATGGGATGGCGAAAGTGATCTACCGCAAGGATACTGGCGAGGTATTGGGTACGCATATTATCGGTTTGCACGCAGCAGATCTGATTCATGAGGCTTCTAATGCGATCGCACAGCGCAATTCGGTACAGAATCTAGCAACCTACGTTCACGCTCATCCTACTCTGTCTGAGGTCTTGGATGAAGCCTACAAACGCGCTGCTGGGGTTCATTAGTCAGGCGATAAGGAACCGAAAACTTATTTATTGACAAATAGATCGAGTGTTTATAACATATACATTATAAGCACTCGATTTAATTATGTCCGATTGGTCTGTTGAGTTTTATGCAGATGCCGATGGCGATTCCGCTGTTTTGGATTGGTATGAATCTTTAGATGAAAAAACCAAAGCAAAGCTAATTTGGATTTTTCAACTGTTAGAAACTAATGGCATCGAACTAGGAATGCCTTATATCAAGCCATTGGGAGATAAAATGTATGAAATCAGAGCGGATGTAAATCGCAATGCTTTTCGAGTAGTCTATTTTCTCTACACGGGAAGAAGGTTTATTTTGCTGCATGGCTTCCAAAAGAAAACGCAAAAAACACCCACAAAGGAATTGGCAAGAGCCAGAACGTATCTCGAAGATTTTATAGAGCGCAATATTGAATCTACAGATTTAGAACAAGAGGATTAAAATATATGCCTGCCAAAACAATTCCACTTGCCGAAGTAGCCACCAAGAGTCTGAGCGATCCCGCAGTTCGACAAGAATATGAAGCACTAAGAGAAGAGTTTCAGATTGCCCAGCTAATTATCGATATGCGAAAAGCTGCTAAATTAACGCAACAAGAACTAGCAAATCGCACTGGTATCAAGCAACCGCAGTTAGCCAGAATCGAGACAGGAGCGCAGATGCCGCGATTAGATACTCTGGCAAACTTGGCAAAAGAAGCTGGCTATGATGTTGAGATTCACTTGATTCCCAAATCTCCAAGTGTTGAAAATAATCAAATACTCTCGATCGCAATTACCGCTTCCACTTAATCTCTGGTGTCATAAAGCACATATTTATCCGATCGCACAGCGCAATTCGGTACAGAATCTAGCAACCTACGTTCACGCTCATCCTACTCTGTCTGAGGTATTGGATGAAGCTTACAAGCGCGCTGCTGGGGTTCACTAGCTTCGCACGTTAACCGCCCTCAAATGAATTTGGGGCTAATAGCCAAAGTCCACTGAAGTGGACTGCAAGAGGATTGCTGGTTAAGAGAGTTCATTTCAATGAACTTTAGCACATTAGCCCGTTGGCGTAGCCTTTCGGAACGAAACAATTCCATTTCAGGGCGGTTAACGTGCGAAGCAAGTAAATATTTATTTTTATTGGGGTACCTATGGGTGCCCTTTATTTTTGGGTATTTTAAAGATGATGGTAGCGTGGGAGATCGATCGTGACTGAAACAGAGCTAGAAACAATAATTGATAAAGTTAACTATGATTGAATCGATCGACGACCTGATAATTTTCTTAAAACACTTTCACCGCCACTTACTCACAGATCCATCATTACCTCCCGAAAGAATTCCAGACTATTTACCGGAAGGACTGGCAAAAATTTATCGAGAATTGGGTGGTTTCGTAAATCTACCAAATCCACACCCATTTGGTACGCAAGATAAACTTGTACATGTAAGTAATCTTCAGTATATAGAAGATGGAATGGTTGCATTTTGCTGGGAAAATCAGGCTGTTTGGTCTGCTCGTTGTCCAATTAACCAAAAAGATCCACCAGTCTATTCAGACCATAGTGATTATGATGGGTGGAATCTCGAAGGAGATTTTGTTGTTGTATGCGAATCACTCAACCATTTCCTAATCACATTCTGTTTGCAGGAAGCGTTTTTCTTCGGTACTCGCAATTCTGTAACCGTAGAAAACGCAGATAATATTCTTGAAATCTTTCTCGATCGAGAAAGATTTCAACCGCTATGGCTAGATGGTCAATATGTATATAGGGACTGGTTGAAATCTTTCTATATATCTGAAGATAGAGACATATTGATGTGGGATGGTTGGATAGTATCTCACACACATACGCTGTTGGATCTCTTCGATCCAAATATAGACCCCAAAATAAAAGTCAAGATGTTTGGTGTCGATTTACCTCGCAGATATTGGACAAAATTTAGCAAATGGAAGGCAGAGTGGCTATTAGATGAAGAAAATGTAGAAATCAGACGAGTATTAATTCAACAGATTGGGTACGATCGCATCTGTCAAGAATTAGACGCGATCGATCTCGACGATTGGAGAGAATATACATTACTCAGCATTGAAGCAAATGTTGAGGACGAGCCGATGGTATTACTCAAGATGACTTGTCCATCGACGGGACATATTCATATCCTGCGCGTACCGCCAGAAATGACCAGTGCCGAAGCCGCAATTACCTGGGTAAATCATGGCATTCATCCTGACAAATTTGCCGTGCAAACATGATCGGTAATTAGCGCAGATCCTCGACTTCTTCAAGAAGTCGGGGATCTAAACCCAGTAGGGGCAATTCATGAATGGCCCCTACCCTAGATTATCGATTAACTTTCTTGCATTAACATTGTTGCGGGTAAGCGACTGAAAGCCAGATGCTCGTTTTGGACTTCGACAAAAATCGTATCGCCTTCTTTAAAGTCACCACGCAAAATACCTTTGGCGATGATTGTTTCTAACTCTTTTTGAATCGTCCGTTTGAGCGGTCGCGCCCCATATACTGGGTCGTAACCGACATTGGCGATAAAATCGAGTGCGGATTCGGCTAATTTGAGCGATAATTTACGATCGGCTAACCGTTTTTCTAGACGGGAAACTTGGATTTTAACGATGCTCCGCAGTTGCGATTTTTGGAGGGTGTGGAAGATAATGGTATCGTCGATTCGGTTGAGAAATTCGGGGCGGAAATTATGACTCAGAGCTTCTAAAACGCGAGCTTTCATCTCATCGTATTTAGAGTCATCGCCAGCCAGATCGAGAATATGTTGAGAACCAATATTACTGGTCATAATAATTACGGTATTCTTGAAGTCTACCGTCCGACCTTGCGAATCGGTGACTCGTCCGTCGTCGAGGACTTGCAGTAAAACGTTGAATACATCGGGATGCGCTTTCTCGATTTCATCGAATAGAATCACCGCATAAGGACGACGGCGGATGCTTTCGGTGAGTTGTCCGCCTTCTTCGTAGCCGACGTAGCCGGGAGGCGCGCCAATCAAGCGCGAGACGGCGTGTTTCTCCATATATTCGGACATATCGATGCGGATTAGAGCCTCATCGGCATCGAAAAGGTAGTTGGCGAGGGTTTTAGCCAATTCGGTTTTACCCACCCCTGTAGGGCCGAGGAAGATGAAGCTGGCGATGGGTCGGTTGGGGTCGGAAAGTCCCGCGCGCGAACGTTGGATGGCTTCGGCGACGGCGGTGACGGCTTCTTCTTGTCCGATGACGCGGTGGTGCAGTTCGTCTTCGAGATGGAGGAGTTTTTCGCGCTCGGTTTCGACTAATTTTGTCAGCGGAATTCCCGTCCATTTGGAGATAATTTCGGCGATGTCGGCTTCGGTGACTTCTTCGCGCAGGAGGGATTTCCCGGTGGTTTGCGATTGTGCGAGGTTGAGTTCGGCGGTTTCGAGTTTGCGGTGCAGTTCGATTAGTTTGCCATATTTAAGTTCGGCGGCAAGATTGAGATCGTAGTTGCGCTCGGCTTGTTGAATTTCGATATTAACTTTGTCGATCTCTTCTTTGATGGTTTGAATATTGTTAATAATATCTTTTTCAGATTGCCACTGGGCGGTGAGGGCGCGTTGTTCTTCTTTCAGGTCTGCGAGTTCTTTTTCAATTTTTTGCAAGCGTTCGCGGGCGGATGTGGAGGTGTCTTTATTAACCGATAACCGTTCCATTTCTAATTGTAAGACTTTCCGATCGATCTCATCGAGTTCTTCGGGTTTAGAGGTAATCTCCATTTTAAGACGAGCGGCGGCTTCATCCATCAGATCGATCGCTTTATCTGGTAAAAATCGATCGCTAATATAGCGTGTCGATAGTGTTGCCGCAGCTACTAGGGCATTATCCGAAATTTTGACACCATGATGCACTTCATAGCGTTCTTTTAAACCGCGTAAAATCGAGATTGTATCTTCGACACTGGGTTGATCGACATATACTTGCTGAAACCGCCGTTCTAGAGCGGCATCTTTTTCGATATATTTGCGATATTCATCGAGGGTAGTCGCCCCGATACACCGCAGTTCGCCCCGTGCCATCATGGGTTTGAGCAAGTTTCCTGCGTCCATTGCTCCTTGAGTCGCACCTGCCCCGACGACGGTATGAATTTCGTCGATGAATAAGATAATTTGACCTTGAGATTCAGTGACTTCTTTGAGAACGGCTTTGAGTCTTTCTTCAAATTCACCGCGATATTTAGCACCCGCAATTAGGGCACCCATATCGAGTGAAATTAAGGTGCGATCTTTGAGCGATTGCGGTACGTCACCGCTAATAATTCGTTGGGCTAAACCTTCGGCAATTGCCGTTTTACCAACTCCCGGTTCGCCAATTAAAACGGGATTATTTTTAGTCCGGCGGGACAAAATCTGAATCGTCCGCCGAATTTCATCATCGCGTCCGATCACTGGGTCGAGTTTACCACGACGAGCAAAATCAGTCAGGTCGCGTCCATATTTAGAAAGCGATTCGTATTTACCTTCAGGGTTTTGATCGTTAACTTTCTGACTGCCACGAATTTGAGAAACTATCGTTTTTAATTTACTTTCTTCTAGTTTGAAATCGATAAATAACTGCTTGCCAAAGCGATCGTCTTGAGGATACGCTAGTAATAAGTGTTCGATCGAAATAAAGTCATCGCCATATTCTTTGCGATACTTTTCTGCTCGATCGAGTAAACTATCTACACTCCGCCCTAAATAAACCGAGCCAATCGTCCCCGATATCTTGGGCTGCTTTTGGATAAAGCTATCCAGCTCTTGGCGAAATTGACTGAGATTTACACCCGCCTTGGAAAGGATACTAGTTGCCAAGCCATCTTGCTCTAGCAATGCTTTGAGCAAATGCTCTGACTCCATCTGCTGTTGCTGGCAAGCTTTGGCAACATCGAGCGTATTGGTAACAGCCTGCCAAGCTTTTTCGGTAAATTGCTGAGGATTGTTAGGTTGCATAATGCGACTGGGAATAAAATTTTTATATAAGTAACGATCGTGACGATTTTTACTCATCCTCGTTACTCTCTCATTGTAGTCAGTTCGATCGGATTACTGGGATCGGTATTTACGATAATCTGACTGGGTATTGCCAAAAGCGATTTATGTAGTGAGTGTAATTGCTCATTATGTTTTTAAAGGCCATATCACGATTCCATCGGTGAAGTGCTAGCAGATTGAGATATTTATCGATCGCTGTAAAGCTGGCGATCGATAATACTGTCATGGGTAAAGATCGGATTTGGTGAAATACGTTCGCAAAGCATCCGCTCTGGGGAATCGCGATCGATCGACCTAATTTAGAACAGTGTGGATTATTGCAGATCGATTATTTAGATTTAGATTTAGCTTGTGCAGATCCAGATCTATGGTCGCAACATAGCGATCCAATCTTACTCAAAGCTACGCCTGAAAAACGGTATCGAGCGATCTTACCCCTGCTTAATTTACTCCAAAAATAACTCACGGTCGATGGGGATAATAAAGCGGTTGCGACTAAGGAGATTTCCAGAAAAGAAGGTACCCAATATTTAGGGGTGAATCAGAAGATCCCACTTGGGTAATTCAGGATTACGGTCTAAAGACATTTCGACAATCTTCATTTGTTGCTCAGACAAAGAAATACCTTTGGAATAGAGTGATGTACTCAAATGAATAATTGGCTTAATTCCTTTCCAAGTCATACTTTGTGCCCAAGCTATCATGGTCGAGACATCAACTAATTTAGATCCATTCCAATGCTGTTCTAAAATCCCCCAACATCTCTCAATGGGGTTGTATTTGCTATGGTAAGGAGGATAGTAGAGTAATTGAATGGTGGTATTAATTCGTTGAGCAAAATCGACCATTCGAGAGAGGAATTGTGTCCTGACCCCACTACATTCTGGGCCATTATCAACTTTGAGTTGAATTGTCTTAGTAGTCTGACGTTCTTGGTCAGACAGTGTTAACCACCATTGTTCGATGGTATCCACAATGAAGTCACTCGTCTTATAAGAACTCCCAAAATTAAGATAGAGTTGACCGCTATCTTCATCAACGATGCCGCAGGGAATATATTTTTGGGTGCTACCCATGTCATGGTCTTGAGCTTGATTATTGCCTCTGGTGTTACCACCTCTGCTATAGTCGCCGATGATGACTGTTGCTTTGCAGTCCAAACTTAATCTTTTCACCCCAGGAGTATTGATTCGATCTTTATGGTGAATATTTACGAAAATTGCGTCGGTTTGAGGAATTTTGCTTAGGTCGGTTGCATGGTCGGGGAACCCGACCGCACCGACTCCGCTTTTTGAGGTTTGGCTTTCATGACTGGGCGTAGTCGATACCCCTTGCGGTTGAGAATTATCGCCATTGTACTGGGGGCAGGTAAGATCTCTGCTGAATAACCGCGTTGTTTCAATTCCTCAATTGATTGGGCTGCGGTTAATCTGGTGTAGGCTATTGTGGTCTTAAAGGTCGGATCTTGCTGTCCGTGTGCTTCTGCTATTTCTATGAGTATTTGTGCGACTTCTGGTTGTTGTTGTTCCCATCGTTTGGCACCACATCTACTTGCTTGTCCGCCGACACATTCGATGCCACTCCGTTGTTCGGCTAGCTCCAGCTTCACTGTGTCCAGTTTCCATCCGAATACCCTTTCGGCTTTTCTGGCACTTTCCTGGCAATATTTAGTGGTCATTTGCGCCATAAATGCTCTCCGTTTGGCTCCGCGCATTTTTGACGCTGCCAATTTCAAGTCTTTAATTTGCTCTACATTTAAATTTCTTTTTTCACTGGGAGCTGTTTTCAACTGCTAAATTCTCCTGACTCCTGTTCCTACTTCAATCTTAATCTCGATTTCAGTTACTGGGTACTTTCTTTGTTGGAAATCTCCTAAGTTGAAGAAACGCAATAAGGAAGAATGCAAGCAACTCGGACAGCAAAACATCTTCGATACGCCAATTATCCAAGCAGAACGCGATCTCTACGCCCAGAATGCTAGTGAAATCGGTTTGACCTCAGAAACTACCGCCAGCGATGTTCGCGCCAAGCAGGAGCGATATCGAGCCAGTCGGCGCGACTCTTCATGGTATCGGGATTACACGCTCTGTAATCTATGGACGGCGGCGTTTTTCATGCCGTTGATTAGCGATTTGTTGCCCACGACTGAAACTCTAGATAGGTTGATGTCAGAGGCTCCCAGCCAAGCTGTCAAAGAGATCGCGGATACTGTCAATAAACTGGCAGAGGAGAAGTTCTTCTTTCACTGGTGTCTGGAGTTTCCAGAAGTGTTTCAAGATGGTGGTTTTAGCTGCATTTTAGGGAATCCACCGTGGGAGCGGATTAAATTGCAGGAGAAGGAGTTTTTTGCTGCTCGTGATGCGGAGATTGCTAATGCTCAGAATAAAGCAGTCCGCGAACGACTGATTAAACAATTACCGCTCAATAATCCCGAACTGCTCAAAGAGTTTGAACTTGCGAAATATGATGCTACTGCTCAGGGGCGATTTGTACGCGGTTCTAGTCGCTTCACTTTAACAGCAGTAGGCGATATCAATACTTACAGCATTTTTAGTGAGACTGCTAGAAGGCTGATTGCGCCCACTGGTAAAGCCGGAATTATCGTACCAACGGGGATTGCTACTGATGATACCTGCAAAAAATTCTTTGGAGATTTGGTACAAACTCAGACTCTATCAGCCTTAATCGATTTCGAGAATTCAGCCCCTCTATTTGCTGGCGTACATCGCAGCTATAAATTCTCACTGTTGAGTATTAGCAATCAGCCTACTCCCGAAACCAAATTTTCGTTCTTCCTCACCCATCCCCGTCAACTAGAAGACAAACAGCGGGTATTTACGCTCACGCCTCAAGATATCGCCCTCATCAATCCCAATACGCTGACTTCTCCAGTGTTTCGGACTCGTGCTGATGCGGAGTTGACTCGCAAGATTTATCAAAGAATACCAGTTCTAGAAAACGAACGCACAGGGGTTAATCCTTGGGGAATTTCGTTTATGCGGATGTTTGATATGTCGAATGATAGTAGTTTATTTAGGTCAGAAGATCAGTTACTAGGTTCTGGGTTTCATTCAGAAGAAGGTAAATACAATAGGGGGAATCAATTGTATGTCCCAATGTATGAAGGCCGGATGGTTCATCACTACGATCATTTGTATGCATCTTATAGCTCAAGGCAGGGAGACTACATAAAAAATGATCGCAATTTAAGTAGCAAGGTGAAAACACAATACTGGACTCCACAGAAAGACGTAGATAATAGAATGGAAAGCCGAAGTTGGAGCCAGCGGTGGTTTTTTGGAATTCGCAGAGTTACTTGCAATACTAATGAGAGGACGGTAATTGGTAGCGTCATTCCAAATACAGCCGTCACTTATGGCTTGTATTTGATATTTTCCGAACAAAGCCCTACTAAATAGGGGTTGCTGAAAAAGTCTAAAAATGGCATTTAATTAGATCGAGCGTTAATCGATCTAATTTAATCTATCAGCGATTAGGATGCAATTATCATAAGTCATAGTTTTTACTAATCAGCCGAACTCAAATATCACAAAAACAGCGTTAATTCTCAAAGAAATACAAGAAAAGGCAAAAAGTTGC
>NZ_JANYJC010000004.1 GCF_025361915.1 Chamaesiphon sp. GL140_3_metabinner_50 | reverse complement strand
GAAGTGTGATTACTTAAAATCTGGAACGTAGTTCCAGCAACTAGAGCCTAAAATCTAAAGCCTAAAGCCTGAAGCCCAAAGCTTATCCCCTAGCTTCTCAACCACAAAAAGATGGCAATCACCGTAGAAGGTAGAAAGACGGCAATAAGAGCGATCGTCGTGGTCGGTATCGGATCTAGACTGTTGCCGAGATAGTTAATCGCGATCGAAATCGCGACCGATGGTAATAACATTTTAAGTAATAGTCCGATTTGGTCTGACACTGAGTAATCTTTATCCCGAATTTATGATGCAATTTAGCGAGCTGATAATTAAACTAGGGTCTGCCGTCAAAGCTAGTAGTGTGGTGACGCAGAGCCAGCTCGACCCAATTTTAACTGGTTTGGCACCGATCGATGCGGCGACTGCTGGGGCGATTAGCTATATCGAAGGCGATAAGTTTGCTAGCTTTGTGAGTAGTACGGCGGCGAGTGCTTTAATTTTACCGATGAATGAGTCGATTCAAACTCAGGCTAGCGATCGCCAGATTGCCTGGATCGCTGCTGACGAACCGAGGTTGTTATTTGCCCAAGTTATTAAATTATTTTATCAGCCATTTCAGCTCCCCACCGGAATTCATCCGAGTGCGATCGTCGAATCGGGAGTCGAACTGGGTACGGATGTATCGATCGGTGCCCATGTGGTAGTTCAAGCGGGTGTCAAAATTGGGAATGGTGTCACCATCCATCCGAATGTGGTCTTGTACCCAGATGTCCAAATTGGCGATCGTACCATTCTGCACGCCAACTGTACGATCCACGAGCGGGTAAGAATCGGAGCTAATTGTGTCATCCACAGCGGGGCGACAATCGGTGCAGAGGGCTTTGGATTCGTGCCGACGGCGACTGGCTGGTTCAAGATGGAACAGGCGGGTTATACGGTCTTAGAGGATGGAGTAGAAATCGGTTGTAACAGTACGGTCGATCGTCCGGCGGTAGGTGAAACCCGCATCGGTAAAGATACTAAATTAGACAATTTGGTACATGTCGGACATGGTTGTCAAATCGGCTCGAATTGTGCAATCGCCGCTCAAGTTGGGTTAGCTGGGGGAGTCAAAGTTGGTAATGGCGTTTTACTAGCCGGACAAGTCGGTGTCGCCAATCAGGTGACAATCGGCGATCGGGCAATTGCTTCATCAAAAACAGGCATTCATCGCAATGTCGAACCTGGGGAAATTGTATCTGGGTATCCAGCAGTTTCACACAAACTATGGCTCAAAACTGCCGCGATCGTCAATCGTCTACCAGAAATGTATCAATTCTTTAAACAAAGCCAACGCCATTAAATTTTTGCCAGCGTTTTTGCTAACTAGATTGCTTGTTATACTGCCTGCTAACTGACAATCTTGTCGATCTTAGTACTTACCGATTTTTGCCATAATTAGTCGCTTTAGAACGCAATATATTGATATTTATAATTGTAAAATTAAGTGCAAATTGCAAAATATAGTACTGTACGTGGATGCCATAATTGGAGAATCGTGGTAAGCTACATCTGTGTTGTAATTAAGGATCTTCGTCGAAATAGAAAATATCTATACTTACGGAACTGTTACTAACTACTTCTCTTCGTCTCGATATGTGTACTTTTGTTACAGGAGATCGCTAACTAATTTGAGTTGTTTAAAGCTGTCAAATCGATCGAGAGTTAAGAGATCTTTAACTTAGATTTATGTTTGCCAGCAAAATTCAAAAACTTTGTATATTTCGCTACTAATAGATCGGATGGCCAGAAGATAATGCCTAAAAATGCGATTGACTTAGCTAATTAGCTCTGCCGCAGATAACTACATCTGGCAGCCGCAAGAATTTCTGGCAGGATGTAGCGTTACGCGAGGGCGAAATATGCGTAAAATTACTTGGTGACTCACACGCAATCTGCTCTAGCATCGACAAATATTACATCGCAAAAATATGCACCAAACTTGGCAACTCATCAGTGCGCTTCCCGTAGCTAGTCAGTTTTTGGCAAAAGATTGGTTAATCGCGCAGGTAGCAGCACCTACAACTGTCGTCACACCTAACTTTTCAACATCTGGGGTTGAAACCTTTGTCAGACAAACCAGTGGTACCGTCGGCTCATTCTTACCCGGCTTGCTGGGTGCGATCGGGATCTTACTAATCGGCTGGATTTTGGGATCGATTGTTTCTACCGTCGTGCGGAATCTACTCAAACGCACTGACTTAGATAACCGCTTGGGAAACATCGCCACAGGTAATGCTGCGAATAGTAGATCGACGCTAAATACCGAAAAATTAATCGGGGACGTTGTGTTCTGGCTAATTTTTCTGTTTGCTGTTGCTAATGCCCTGAGTGCATTACGTTTAGACAGTGCCGCCCAACCGCTCACCAATGTCTTAACCCAAATTTTGACATTCTTGCCAAAACTAGCGATGGCAGCAGCATTAGCGGGCGTTGCTTTCTTATTGGCAACAGCCGTTAAAGCGATTGTCATCCGAACTGCTGGAACTGTGATGCCAGCCATGTCGCGGCGGTTATCTGTCGGTGACAATCAAGTCTTACCCAGCGAAACATTAGGGACTGCACTGTACTGGTTCGTTTTCTTATTTTTCCTACCGTTAATCCTCGATGTCCTCGAACTTAGAGGCCCCCTCGCACCCGTCCAAAACCTGTTAGATGGGATTCTCCGCGCAGTCCCCAATATCTTCAAAGCAGGTCTGATTGGGATCGTAGGTTGGTTTGTCGCTAAAATTATCCGCGAGTTGGTAACTAACTTACTCGCTGCGGCTGGTACCGAGCGGTTGGCTACCAGAATTGGCTTGAATAGAGCCGCGCCAGGGCAATCGCTCTCCGGATTGTTAGGCACGATCGTTTACGTAATGGTCTTGATTCCAACTGCGGTTGCGGCGTTAGATGCACTGGGGATTCCCTCAATTTCTGGCCCTGCAACTCTCATGCTCCAACGAGTATCGGAGACCAT
>NZ_JANYJC010000343.1 GCF_025361915.1 Chamaesiphon sp. GL140_3_metabinner_50 | reverse complement strand
CTTCCGCGAGATCGAACGCCAAACCGGAGTTTCCCACAATACGGTTATTAATTGGGTGGCTGCTGCAAGTTAAATCCATCATCTCGATCGGCAGGTCTCATCTATTTCGAGTGTAAGATCTAAGTCTATCCCCATACCCAGTTAACTGCATGCCTGACAATGATGAACTACCAATCGACTTAGCACAAATCGAGCGAGATTTGCGAGAGCGCGCACTGAATAAGCAAAAAGTTGCGTTAGATACACTAGCAAAGGTTTCCGCCGAAATCGCCGTACCGATCCTCGCCCGACTGTTGGAGTCGAGCGACTTTATGCAGCGGCGGGTTGCGGTGATGGGTTTGGGCAATCATCAGGTGGAGGAGTCGTTTCAAATATTGGCAAAGATTATTACTAGCGATGTCGATCCGAATGTTGTGGGTGAAGCGGCAAATTCGATCTTTGATTTTGGCGATCGGGCGATTCCATTATTGGTAAATTTATTTAAGAATACTAATAGCTGGTTAGTCCGTCAAAGTATTATCTCGCTATTACTCGATACTAATTACTATGCCGAAATTTTAACTACCGCCGAAATTGCGATCGCCGATGAGACTCAATCGGTAAAAGAAGTCGGCATTTTGGCTCTGGGACACTTATTAAATACGACTGTCGCCGAGCGCGCTTTATCATTACTTTTCGGCTTGTGTCACGATCCATCCTGGCGCAATCGCTGGCGGGCGACGATCGCGCTCCAGGGGCTGCAAAATGCCGCTACAAAGGCAGCGATTTCCAGACTTCAGCATGATGAGCATTTTCGGGTGGTAGCAGCGGCTCTAGAGGTAGCTAACCACTGGGCGAGTCAATAGACGAACGGTGAAAGTCAAGGCTATCTTCATCGGTTATCTCTACATCTGGCAACATTTCTCACCCCCAGTCACCTGCGTTAAAGTTGTAGATATTCGATAAATAACGGCGTTAGACGGTCAAAGTCGTTACATTAAAAGAATAAATAAGCTTCTATTACAGGTAGTTATGATTGACAAACTGCGCGCCCTCCTGAAACCAATGATTAAGTCCTTTGTAGCAGTCGGATTGGTTCTAACTCTCATCTTCGCTCAGACTGGCGATGCTCTCGCCGCCAGAAGCGGGGGACGGATTGGGGGCGGTTCGTTCCGTGCGCCCAGCCGAGGCTATAGTGCGCCTAGTGGCGGTGGTTACGGTCGCGGTGGTGGTGGTTTTTATCCCGGCGGTGGCTTGTCTCCCTTGTTCTGGTTCCTACCGTTTAGCGGTGGTGGTGGCGGACTCTTCTCGCTGCTAATTATGGTCGCAGTCGGTGGATTTTTACTCCAGACTTTCCGCCGGGTGACTGGTGGTGATAGTTTTGAAGGTGATGTTTATAATCCGCAGGTAGCGATCGCCGAAATTCAAGTTGGGCTATTAGCTAATGCTCGTAGCGTCCAGTCTAAACTAGACCAACTGGCGGAAACTGTCAATACCGATACCGCTAGCGGCAGAATGCACCTGCTTCAAGAAACCAGCCTCGAACTGCTACGTCACCCCGAATACTGGACTTACGCTAAGACTAGCACCCAGCAAGCCAAGCTCGATCGAGCTGAGGCAGTCTTCAATCAATTATCCCTCAACGAGCGTGGTAAGTTTACAACCGAAACTTTAAGCAAGGTTAACAACCAACTCCGTCAGGCAGATGCTAGTCCCATTCTTAACTCTACTGGTGAGTTGACCACAGTAGCGCAGCCAGAACGGGCAGAATACATTATCGTCACTCTATTAGTTGCGGCGACTCGCTCTCTCGACTTGCCCAAAATTAATGGTGATGCCGATCTTCGTCAGGCTCTACAAACCCTGGGTAGTGTCGATGCTAGTTCCATAGTTGCGATCGAAGCAATTTGGACACCTCAAGCCAATGGCGATGCTCTTACTACCGATGACATCCTCGCTTATTATCCCGATCTTAAATTAGTCTAACGATCGAAACTTAATTAGGTCACGGTATACACAAGTTAGATCTGCTTTGGCTCGGATGGTGTTACCCCCCCAACCCCCCCTTATAAAGGGGGGCTTTTCATACTCCCTCCCCTTTATAAGGGGAGGGCTGGGGTGGGGTAAAAGACTACGCATCTCCACCAGACTTAACTCCGCTACAACGTTTTCGCAGCCACAGGTAATTTAACTACAAATTCCGTCCAACCAGCATCACTAGTTGCGTGAATTTGACCATTTAATCGATCGACTAATTTTTGCACCAAAGATAGTCCTAAACCACTGCCACTTTGTCGTGCTGGCACCACTCCCGTGGAAGATCGATCGAAATCGGGAACTCGATAAAATTGCTCGAAAATATGTGGTAAATGTTGTCTAGATATTTCGGCTTGATTTTTAACCACAATTGTCAGCCATTCTGAATTTGGTTGGGCGGCAATCTCGACTGATATTTCTCCATCTACAGGTGTATACTTACAGGCATTATTTAATAGCTCGATAAAAATCTTATTTAAATAAAGGCGATCGATCCTAATCGTTGGTAGCCGTTGAGATACCGAAGTAATTAACTTTTGCCGATCGATACTCGCACGATGTCTAAATGGTTCGATCGTTGGTGGCAACCAAGTAGCGATTTCTAAAGATTCAAGATTTAGCTGCTGTTCTGGTAGGGGCGGTATCGATGCTATTGGCAGTCTTGCTGGGGACATGACGCGATCGCGTTCTCCGCTGACAAATTCTAATCGTTGTAAGTCTAAAATTCGATCGATCGATTCTACTTCGCGATCGCACTCTTGTTCGAGAATATCTAAATATTTTTCAGATCTATGTCCTAGTAATAGATGAGATATTTCTGGATCTGTTTCTAGGCTAGTTCTTAACATTTTCATTGCCATTTTGATATTCATCAATGGTGCCCGCAGATCGTGGGCGATACTATTGATATAATCATCTTTGTGTTGGCAAATCGATTCTAGCTTGCCGAGCCGCTCGATTAATTCTGCTAGATCGGATAATGGCGAACCGATCGCATTTTTAGACTCGGTTGTAGTTGATAGTTCTCCTACTAAATTCATCGCTGTCAGGAGTTGTTGCCCTAATGCCTGCACCCACGAAAGATCTTGCGGAGTCCAGACACTATTGAGATTTCCCAACAGGCAAATTCGTCCCCATAGTTCGGTTTCATTGCTCTCGTAAAATCCGGGCTGCTTGAGCAAAGGAACAAATACATATCGATCGCAAATATTGATATTCATTACAGTAGTCATGGCTGTAAATTCAACAATTTCGCGCTGATGCAATCGTCGATCGATTTCTGCTACTTTGTCAGGCTCTAAACTCAGCGTTAATTGCCCTAAATCTGGCAATTGGGCGATCGTCAACCAGCGATGTAACTGCGGTTGATACTGCTCGATTAAGACTCCATTTAAAACTAAAATTTCTTGAATTTGTGTAGCTGTAAGTTGACACAAATGAGTTGAGTCGATCGGGGTAAGCATAGCTGGTTATCGGGGTGCTGTAGTCGGGGAGTGCGTTCCGAGTAGACAAATCGGGTACTGTACGCTGGCATATAGCCTCTAGAGGCTCGAAAAAATCTGTCTAGCCGTCAAATTGATAAAATTTGTTACAATTTAATAATAAAACATGGCAAAAAGTATATGAGCGATCTAGATCCGGCGAACACAACATTACTAGCAACACAGTTAGAGAGCAAAGACTTGCGCGATCGGATGGTAGCATTAGCCTCACTGCGAAATGTGCCTGCGGATGTTGCCTTACCGTTAATCAAAAAAGTGCTCAATGATGAAAGCCTACAACTGCGATCGATGGCAGTGTTCGCTCTAGGTATCAAAGTCACATCCGAATCTTACCCGATTTTGATCGATATCCTCGCAAACGATCCAGATTATGGAATTCGCGCTGACGCGGCTGGTGCCTTAGGATACCTAGAAGATATCCGCGCTTTTGAAGCACTCGTGCGGGCATTTTATGAAGATACTGACTGGTTAGTCCGGTTTAGTGCGGCTGTCTCGCTGGGTAACCTCAAAGATCCGCGTGCTTTTGATGTGCTAATAAAGGCTCTAGATTCGCACGAAGTCGTCATTCAGCAAGCCGCAATCGCCGCGTTAGGCGAAATTAAAGCCCTCGCATCTGTAGACAAGCTGGTGACGTTTATCGAAGCTGAAGACTGGCTGGTACGCCAACGCCTAGCCGAAGCATTAGGGCAATTACCCACACCCAAGAGTATTTCTGCACTCAAATATCTCGCTAAAGACAGTCATCCTAATGTTTCTGCCGCTGCCACAATCTGTTTAGATCGGATGGAAGGCTAAATGAGTAGGGATGGGGAAGGTTATACTAATTAGGTGAATGGGTAAAGGATAGATCGCAATCGACTTCAATCGCCAGCCATCTTTTACCCCTAAAACCTAAAACCTAAAACCTAATTTATGAATGTTCGCGAATTTTTTGAGTTGAGTGCTGGCAAATGGTTTTCACAAAAGACTAGTCAACATCTGACTCTAAAACAGTCAGAACATGGTAAATCAGATTTAGTCATCGAAATTTTGCCAGCAGATAATCCTCAAGTGCTGCAATTATGCCAACAAGCTGGTGTCGAACCTGGCTCGATTTGGGGTGGCATTAAATATACATGGAAAGGTACGATTAGTTGGGATACCCAAAATGCTGTAAATCCCACAGGCAAATCGATCGCAATTGCCATTCCTGACTCACCAACAGCCAATACTGGCAAGTTTTTTCATGTTACCAGCGGCAATACTCGCCCCCATCAATTAGCTCAATACACACTCGGCGATGATGACGCGCTGACATTGGTAACAACAACCGCCCAAATCCGCGCCGAAGAACGAGTCTGGTTTGAAAGCAATAATGTCCGCCTCCGCACCACCATCGTCACTCAAACCAGCGGCGATTCACTAGCTTCCTTCTACTCAGAAATTCGCATGGGAGGCTAGGTTTTAGGTATGAGGCTTTAGGCTCTAGGATCGGGTTACTCCTTAGGGATGAGGATTTAATAATATACATATCTGCAGGTTGGGTTGAGCCTCGAAACCCAACATCCATAGAGAGTTGGGTTTCGAGGCTCTGCTTGGTGCAACGCACGCTGAGGGAACCTCAGCGCGATTGCATCCGCAACCCAACCTACGCAGGTTATTAAATCCTTATTTCTTACTCCCATTTCCCATCTCCAAACTCCCATCTCAGTAAATAATCTACCATCCAGCGACCGATCCCCTAGTTTTCTCGGTTGCGAAAATTGTTGCGGGGTGTAACAATGCTCTTGGTCTATTATCTGCTAAATATTAAAAGTACGTGCAATCTAATTTAATCGAACCAGTTAGCGACAACGCATCCTCATTCGACCGAGAAAGACTCCCATTTACAATCCAAGACGTTCGCTCTGCGATTCCCAAGTATTGCTTTGAGCCTTCTACCTGGAAGTCTTTATCTTATTTTTTCCGCGATGTCGTAATTGTAGCTGGCTTGTATGCGATCGCGTACAAATTAGACTCTTGGCTGTTTTATCCCATCTTCTGGTTCGCGCAAGCTACCATGTTCTGGGCGTTATTCGTGATCGGACACGACTGCGGACATGGTTCGTTTTCACGTCACAAGTGGCTCAACAACCTAGTCGGACATATCTCTCATTCTTTTATCTTAGTTCCATATCACGGCTGGCGAATCAGCCATCGGACGCACCACAAAAATACTGGGAACATCGAAACCGATGAAAGTTGGTATCCAGTTTCTGAAGCTAAGTACCAAGATATGGCAGGATGGG
>NZ_JANYJC010000338.1 GCF_025361915.1 Chamaesiphon sp. GL140_3_metabinner_50 | reverse complement strand
CAAAGATTTTCGACATTGGCAGGCAATTCAGTTAGTTGCCAATTATTTAGTTCTAGCCGAGTTAAACCCGAAAGTTGGCAAACTCTCTCAAATCCTACTTGCTTTGCTAAAGGTCGTCTAATTCGAGCGTCATCTTCGTCTAGTAGCCACTCAGCTCTCCACTCGCTAAACTTAGTCCAGTATCGACATGGTAGACTACTGCCAAAAAGCATGACTGTTTCTAAGTTATCTAAACTCTTCAGTGCTGATAAATCACCGATCGGATTACCATCTAAATTCAGGTAAGTTAAACCACAAAGGCTTTTGATACTATTTGGTAAGGTATCGATCTGATTATTAGCTAAATCTAACCAACTTAAATTGGTGAGGCTGCCAATACTTTCGGGCAAGTTGATTAATTGATTGTTGGCGATATTTAGGTAAGTTAATTCAGAAAGATTGCCAATACTTGCGGGTAAATTAGTTAGCTGATTATCATTGAGGGCTAATTTACTTAAAAGAACGAGACTAAAGATACTCTCTGGTAAGCTAGTTAGTTGATTTTTATCTAGGGCTAGCCAATCTAAATTAATTAGGTCGGTAATACTTTCTGGTAAGCTAGTTAGCTGATTATCTCTTAAATTTAGGTGGCATAAGTCGATAAGGCTACCAAGGCTCTCTGGTAGCGTAGATAGCTGATGGCTATCGAGGCTTAACTTATACTGTCGATTGAGCCTAGCTGATTCGATGATTTGTTCTAATTGTGCTTGCATTTATCTGGATGAATGATGAGATCGAGCCGTTTGTAGCTGGCTAAATCTATGCTACCCAGATCCGCTCAAAATATTGACTCAATCGCCTGACGATACGCTGGCGCGAATGAGAGTTTCCCTATATAAAAATTTTAATACTAAAAATCTGCCGATCGATCTTTAGATCGATCGGCAGGAAGTAATTTATCGATTTTAACTAACGGGGGTTTTTTCTTCCTCGCGATCGTTTTGCAGCTCTAGGCAATAGCCCGCACCATAGATTGTCTTAATATATTTAGGACGACGGGGATCTGGCTCCATCTTCGTGCGGAGGTGGCGAATGTGGACGCGAATCGTCTCGATATCGTCATCGGGATCGTAACCCCATACCTCTTTAAGAATCTCACTAGGGGACACTGTTTGCCCGTGTCGCTGGAGTAAACAGTGCAACAGTTCAAATTCGAGGTGCGTGAGCTTAATCGTCGCTTTACGCCAAATTGCCTCAAATCGTTCGGGAACTAGCGTCAGTTCGCCATAATTGAGAATTTCGCTGTGCTTGGCGGCTTGGGGAATGCGATCGGTACGGCGGAGTAAGGCGCGTACTCGTGCTAGTAGCTCCTCAATTTCAAATGGCTTGGTTAAATAGTCATCCGCACCAGCATTAAACCCTTCGACCTTGTTCTGGGTTTGACTTAGAGCAGTAAGCATTAACACAGGTGTCTCAGAAGTGCGATCGTCGCGGCGCAATCGTTGACAAACAGTATAACCATCAACTTTTGGCAACATCAGATCTAAGACGATCAGATCGGGCTGGATTTGGATCGCCATTGCCTGACCCTGGATACCGTCAGGCGATTGGTTGACCTCGTACCCAGCCATTTCGAGGTTAATACAGACTATTTCAGCGATCGCTGCATCATCATCGATGACTAGTATTCGAGGCATGTTCGAGTAGTTTTAAATAAATGTCCGAAAATTTTGTTAAAGATACTTGGCGAAACAAAGCTTTCTGTAAAGATTATACGCAGATGTATCGATCGACGCGAGTTTTTTCGACCTTCCTCAATTTTACGACATAGTGTGTAGCTGGTAAATAAGTTTGGAGATGGGAGATGGGGAGACTAGGGGACGGGGAGACTGGGGGACTGAGAATGGATTATATTTACATTAGTCTCGATCTCGAATGCTTTTACCTCCCACATATCCTCTGGTGGTTGAGCGGCTTGCCCCGATCGTAGCCGCAGGGAGCCGAAACCACACTCCTCCACACATACAACCATGACAACTCTTCCCCCGCGCGAACCAATTTGGCTGACTGTAATCCGACTGCTGCGATGGGATAAACCTGCCGGGAGATTGATTTTAATGATTCCTGCTTTGTGGGGGTTGTGTTTGGCAGCTAAAGGCAATCCACCGCTACCGCTATTGGGTGTGGTGATTTTAGGCACGCTGGCGACTAGTGCAGCGGGTTGCGTAGTGAACGATTTGTGGGATCGGAATATCGATCCGCATGTAGAGCGTACCAAACATCGTCCGCTAGCCGAGAAGTCATTATCGATCGCCACTGGCGTTGGTGTGTTAATTGTCTCACTCATTTGTGCGGCAATTTTAGCTGTATATCTCAATCCGCTGACTTTTTGGCTGTGTGTGGCTGCCGTTCCGGTAATTTTATTGTACCCTGCGGCAAAACGGGTGTTTCCCGTCCCACAATTGGTACTATCGATCGCGTGGGGATTTGCAGTGTTGATTAGTTGGTCGATGGTGACGGCGAGTATTGCTACGCCGACGTGGTATTTATGGGGCGCGACAATTTTTTGGACGCTAGGATTTGATACTGTATATGCCATGTCCGATCGTGATGACGACGTGCGGATTGGGGTGAAGTCTAGTGCCCTATTCTTCGGTAAATACGTGGCTGAAGCGATCGCCATTTTTTATGTCCTGACGGTTGGTTTGCTAGGCTGCATGGGCAAAATTACTGGCTTAGGGTCGATTTTTTGGTTGACATTAGGCATGTCTGCGGGTCTGTGGCTGTGGCAATATCTCCGACTCAAGCGACGGACGATTCCGCCGAGTTTTTATCCCCAAATGTTTCGCGAGAATGTCTGGATTGGCTTTGGGCTGCTGTTGGGAATGATTTTAGGGATTAGGCTTTAAGGAGATGGGAGTAAGGAGTAAATGATACGAATTAAGTTTCTTAAATGTTGTTGGCGATCGGGGGTTGGTAAAATATAGAAGATAAATAATTCTAGACTCGATCGATACAGATCGAACAGAATCGACACGAACACCACGCACTAAAAATCTACCGTTAGATGAGTTGTCGATCGGTGGGAACTATGACTAAAGAGGGTAGCGGTGTAAATCTCGCCGATGTATGCTGGGGTTACACCGATCGATCTATTATCGGAGGCGGCAAATGATGAACCGAATTAAAATAGCAATGCTGTTACTCGTCTCGATCGGCTGTTGGTTGCCGACAGGAGCTAGCGCAGAAGCTCCCGCACCAAAAGGCGGTTGTTGGTCGAGAGATATTGCCGTACGTCCGATGCCTGATGCTCAGACGATCGCGACAACTGCGGGTAGGGTAACTTCGATCGAGAATAACAATAAAGATCGATCGCTTGCAGCTAAAGAAGTAATAACTTGGGTACGGCTGAAAACGCCTACAGGTGAAGAAAAAACTGTGTACTTGGGATCTAATCGCGCGCTCAAACAGCAACGGATCGCACTCAAAGTTAATGATGTGGTAAAAGTTCGGGGCATCCAAACCGCTGAGGCGCGACAATTGCCGACAATTATTGCCAATACGATCGAGAAGGGCGATCGAATCTGGAAGCTAGATAATCCCACCGCAAAACCGATCGGAGCGCAATGGTGCAAGTATAAAGGCTAACCGTACTGCTACTCTAGGGAATAAGTCGTCCATATCGAACATTTCCTAGATTATGTCAGAATCGCTGCAATCTTTACTTAATGCCGTTGCTGCTGGAGAAATTACGCCCGATCTCGCCTTATCCAAACTGCAATCTTTAGGCTACGAATCGATCGATGAATTTGCCAAGATCGATTTAAATCGTCAGCAGCGAACGGGTTTTCCAGAAGTAATTTGGGGTGAAGACAAAACTCCCGCCCAAATTATTAAAATTATCGAGGTGATGCGCCAGCGGCAATCGGTAGTAATGGCGACTCGCATTACGCCAACAGTATACGCCGAACTGCAGCGATCGATTCCCGATCTAGTCTATTACCAAACAGCGCGGATTTGTGCTCTGACCCCACCCAATATCGCTCCGATCCATCCAGGCAAAATTACTATTTTGACCGCAGGTACAGCCGATTTACCCGTGGCTGAGGAAGCAGCTTGTACAGCCAGCTTATGCGGTTTTGCCGTCGAGAAGTTGTGGGATGTCGGCGTAGCGGGAATTCATCGGCTCTTGAGCAATCGGCACATTATCGACGATGCCGATGTCTTAATTGTCGTCGCTGGCATGGAAGGAGCCTTACCTAGCGTTGTTGCTGGTTTAGCCGATTGTCCAGTAATTGCCGTACCGACTAGCGTCGGCTACGGTGCGAGCTTTGGCGGCATTGCACCACTACTGACAATGCTCAATTCCTGCGCCGCTGGTGTCGGTGTCGTGAATATCGATAATGGCTTTGGTGCGGCTATTTTAGCCTGTCAGATTCTCCGCACATCAGCAAAGATCGCCAACAGAGATAAGCTGAA
>NZ_JANYJC010000266.1 GCF_025361915.1 Chamaesiphon sp. GL140_3_metabinner_50 | reverse complement strand
CAAAGGGTGAGACAGCGACGCATCGACCGGGAGGAAACCTCCCGGTTGTGTGCGTCAAGACAAGACAGGGGAAACAAGCGACGTTTTGGGGGGAAGCTTCCTCCCAAAACGTCGCGCCCCAAAAACGCACTTTTCGCTGTCTTGACGTTTTTTTATTCGGGGGGAACCCCCGGATAAAAACGTCGCTCCGAGGAGGGAAATTTCCTAAAGCCTAAATCCGTTCTCCTTGGACTTTGCTAGAGAATTTAGAGATTAGAGCTATCAAGATTGACAAGAAAATTAATCCTTGTAAACCAGAGATGGGATTGCCATTAATTCCGGTAATCCAATCTGAAACTCGACCGGAATATTTGACCATCTGCCCGACATTAATAATATAATAAGCCCAGACCATGCCAGCATGAAGCCCGATCGACATGCCGAGCAGATTTCGATGTTGGCGTTTGGCAATAATAACTACCGTACCGAGCAAAAACAGTCCGGGAAATTCGGGAAGCGATGCCAGAATTACCGGGATTGGCTTGAGAAAATGCAACAATGCATACAAGCCTGCATCGACAATTAACGCGATCGTCAGGGTATAGTCTCGTTCTAATTCATCTAACATCCACCCGCGAAAAAATAGCCCCTCACCCAAGCCGACACCTAAAGAAGTTGCCGCACCTTCTAATGCTAACTGAACGATCGATAATCGCGGGGGTTGCCATGTTAGCCAGCCGAGTAACCCTTGAATGATAAATAGTGCGAATGTAAAACACGATCCGATCGCGAGTCCTTGGAGCAATAATAATCCATTCTGGCGCGTGAATACCAACCCATACCGATAGTATAAGTTAGGGTGCTGATATACTTTGCGTCCCCACCAGGGTAGTAAGGCAATAAATTCGATCGTGAGTAATCCCATCGTCAGAATCGAGAGTAAATTTTTAGTACCGGGATCTTCGAGATTTTGAGTACTCCCCATGACGGCATATATTAATGCTAGCCCTGGCAACCATAATATAATTAGCACCAGGAGAAAGCTCAACATTCTACCTGGTGCTGGATAATTTTTAATCTGACTGAGATTTATCATTGTCGTCCGAGATTCACAATTGCTAGCCATCGCTATTAGATTAGCTTAATTGACGATCGACTTTGAATCTCGATGCGATCGGGGTGTTGGCGATCGGATCTCGTGCTTAAATTAATCTGCTGGCTCGATCGTACTAGTTAAGCCGTGACTTTTTAAGACTTCGGAGTAATGTTCGGCATGTTCTTGATTACAAGTAATTACCAGTGCCATACCATATTGATGGGCTTCCATCATAATATTAATGGCTTGCGGCGCGGATAGATGGGGAACTGTAGTTATTAAAACTTCAACTACATGTTCCATGCCATTAAAATCATCGTTGTGTAGCAACACGCGGTAATTGGGTGCGAGTTTGCGGATGGTTGATGACTTTTCGATAGTTTCTGTATAACTCATATTCCAATAGATGAACGCATGTGACAGTGTGAAGAGTTACCCGACTGATTTCTTGTTTATTGTACCCACTCAGAGATTACATCTTCAAGTTTGCAGGATACAAGTTTGTGGTAGCGATCGGCTGTGTCGGATCGATCGTCAAACTCGATCGATCGACCGATTGTCCTAAAATAGGGAAAGTGTCCCGATGACTCGCTCGAAAATGAGCCACTATCGATGCAGACACGACGATTGACTATTTCATACTTTCACATCCATGCCCGATACATACAGCCTAATTTCGCCCGCACCCACGACTAATATGCAACCGGGATCTCCACTCATCCTCGGCATCATGGCATCGGGAAGTGGGAGTAATTTTGAAGCAGTTGCGATCGCGATCGAAAACGGCGATCTTCATGCTAAGGTTGCCGTCCTCATTCATAATAAACCCGATATCCAGGCGATCGATCGCGCCCAAAAACGCGGCATACCGACTGTTTTTCTAGATCATCTTAATTATGCTACTAGAGCGGAACTCGATCGAGCGATCGTCGCTACTTTTCAAACGTACCAGGTAGAATGTGTAGTGATGGCGGGTTGGATGCGGGTAATTACCCAAGTCTTAATCGATGCATTTCCCGATCGACTAATTAATATTCACCCCAGTCTACTACCTAGTTTCCCAGGCATTCACGCGATCGAGCAAGCCCTAGCCGCCAAAGTTAAAATTACGGGTTGTACGGTACATTTGGTCAGTCTGGAAGTCGATGCAGGGCCGATTCTCGTGCAAGCCGCCGTTCCAGTTTTACCCAATGATACCTCAGAAACTTTGCACGCACGGGTTCAAATTCAAGAGCATTTAATTTTACCGCAAGCGATCGAGCTGTTAGCCCAGAAAATTAATACCGATCGAATAAGTTTATAATTATCTAAGGATTGACATTTGCGACATTCTAACGGGTACAAATTTGCAGCAGCTTCAGCAGATGAACCGATTGTTTTTGGTGCGGCTAGAGCGGGATATTCAGATCGACAAGTTCGAGACTGGATCGAGTTCATGCAGGCGCAAAATATTCAGCGAGTCTGTTGTTTGTTAACGAGATCTCAGCTCGATCGATATTCAGATTTAGCAGGTATTTATAGATCGAGTTTTGGCATCGATCGGATCTGCTGGGCACCGATTGAGGATTTTCAGATCCCAGATCCGCAATTACTCATCGATCTAATTTTGCCATTCTTAGATCTGGCAGATCGATCGCATGAAAAAGTGGTAGTTCATTGCTCTGGTGGGGTTGGACGAACTGGTATTATTCTGGCAGCTTGGCTTGTTGCCAGACGAAAATTTTCGCCAAAGTTGGCGATCGCTAACGTCAAAAAAACAGGCAGAAATCCAGCAGAAGCTGTAATTGTCGCTCCATTTTTTGGTCGCAATTCTTGGCAAGTTAGCGCGGAATTAAATGACTTATTAGACACAGTTGGAGGCTAGATCCCCGACTTCTCCGAGAAGTCGGGGATCTGATATCTCATCCACTAAAAATCTACACCTCTTCTCAAATCGACACCACGATCGGCATAATGTTTGTGACAGATCATTTCAGAATGGACGCTGGCAATATTAAAGTAAGCCGGAGTATTAAAACAGCGTCCGGTAATAATTACCTGAGTGCCTTCGGGCTTATTTATTAAGCTGCGGACGATCGGTTCTTGAGGGAGCAGATCGAGGTCTACAGTGGGGTTTAATTCGTCGAGAATGATTGTCTTATACAATCCAGAGGCGATCGCACTACTGGCTATTTCCCAGCCCCGTTGCGCCTCAATGTAGTCGATTTCTTGTTGTTTGCCGCGCCAGACGATCGCATCACCGCCACAGCGATGGCGATCTACTAATTGAGGATAACTTTTTTTCAGGGCATCGATCGCCGCATCTTCAGTATAGCCAGTACCGCCTTTGAGCCATTGGACGATTAAAACGCGATGGGATTCATCTTGACTTATTCCACGTCCGATCGCTTGTAATGCTTTGCCCAGGGCACTTGTAGACTTACCTTTCCCATCTCCCGTATAAATTTCGATGCCTTCAATGCCTTGGGCGGCGGCTTCGGGGTGATAGTGTGCTTTCATTTCCGAGTGTAAATCGGCAATTTCGATTAAGGCTGCGGGTGCATCTCTCCCGGTGACGATAACTTCGAGATGATTGGGTTTGGCTTGGAGCATTTCGACAACTTCGGTAATGGGAAGTAAGCCTAAATCGAGAGTGGGGCTGAGTTCGTCTAAGACAATTACCGAATATAAATCTGAATAAATCGCCCCTTTAGCCACAGTCCACGCGCGGTAAGCTTCAGCTCGATCGAAATCGGTAATTTCTTCCTTCCCAAAATACTCAGATCTACCAGTGCGAACCCGATCGATCAAATGGGGAAAACTTTTTCTCAATGCGGCGATCGCGGCATCTTCATCATAATCCCGTTCCGACCCTTTTAAAAATTGTAATAACAAAATGCGCGTATCCGCACCTGCTTCAATTCCCAGTCCGATCGATCTTAATACTACCCCTAATGCGGCTTGGGATTTGCCTTTCCCCGTCCCATCATAAACGTGAATTTGTCCCGTTGCACGTTCTTTCCGCTTGGTTGCCGTGCGAATCCCAATCCCAACTCTACTCACTGATTTTTTACTCCTAATTTACTAGTTGCCAATCTTCACCGCCCCATGATTATAGACAACTTGGCGGAAGGGTTGTTTATAATAGCCATAACATCTGCTCGTACACAAAGTATCGGACGGATACCCGAATCGCTTATCACTTCATCACTATGAACCTCGCACTATCTCAAATCGGTACCCAAATGTCTAATTTGACTGGCGTGCGCGCCATTATGAAAGACATTCAAGCAACGCTCTCGGCTAGTAAAGGGCAAGAATTTATTAATCTGAGTGCGGGTAACCCGGTTATCCTACCGGAAATCGAGCAGATGTGGCGGGACTACACCCATGAATTATTAGACAGTCCCGATTATGGCGAGGTAGTGTGTAGATACGGTTCGAGTCAGGGCTATCAACCATTAATCGATGCGATCGTTAGTGATTTTAATCGTCGCTACAGCCTCAATTTGACCGCGCGCAACGTCTTAATTACACCGGGTAGTCAAAGTCTCTATTTCTATGCGATCAATGCCTTTGGCGGGCAAACAGTGGGGGGACAGAGTAAGCAGGTAGTATTACCATTGAGTCCCGATTATACGGGCTATGGCGGCATGGCGATCGTGCCAGATTCGATCGTTGCTTACAAGCCGACTTTAGATATCGATGCTGGCAATCATAGTTTTAAATATCGTCCCGATTTCAGTCAATTGCAAATTGGCGAAAATACTGGTTGCGTCCTATTTTCGCGCCCTTGCAATCCGACGGGAAATGTCTTAACCGATGAAGAAGTGCAAAAAATTGCCGCTCTCGCGGCGGGTTACGATGCGCCCGTATTAATCGATTCGGCTTACGCACCACCATTCCCCAGTTTGAATTTCACAGAAATGACTCCGATCTTTGGAGACAATATCGTCCACTGCATGAGTCTTTCTAAAGCTGGATTGCCAGGGGAACGCATCGGGATTGCTTTGGGTAGTGAAAAATTCATTGGCATTCTGGAATCATTCCAAACCAATATGTGCATTCACTCGTCGCGATACGGGCAAGCGATCGCAGCTAAAGCGATTGCCAGCGGTCGATTGGCAGATTTAGCAACGAGTGTGATTCGCCCTTATTACCAGCAAAAATTTGCGGTATTAGAAGCCGGAATCACCAAATTTATGCCCCAAGATTTACCTTGGTATCTCCACCGAGGCGAAGGGGCGATTTTTGCCTGGATGTGGTTCCAAGATTTACCAATAACTGACTGGGATTTATATCAAGCTCTCAAGGAAGTCGGAATTATCGTCGTTCCCGGTAGTTCGTTCTTCCCTGGATTGCGGGAAGAATGGGCGCACAAGCACCAATGCATCCGGATCAGTCTGACTGCTACCGATACCGAAATTACCACCGCGATGGAGCGATTAGCTACCGTAGTTGAGGGAGTATATCGGGGGAAATAGGGGAGTAAGGAGTAAGGAGTAAGATTTGTAGGTTGGGTTGAGCCTTGCTCAACCCAACCTACAATTTAAGCCATTCGTGTTTCGATCGCCCATCTTGCCAATTCCGTCCGATTGTTGAGTCCGGTTTTACCGAGCATATTGGAAACGTGACTTTCGATCGTGCGTTGGCTGACATTCATTTGCAAGGCGATTTCCCTATTTGCCAATCCTCTAGCAACTAATTGAACTACTTTAAGTTCGGTGGGGGTAAGCTCTACGGTAGCAGGAACCTGAATCGGCGAACTGTCGTCACCGATACCATCGGTATATAACAGCAGACGATTGGTTTGCTTGAGTGAAGATTCGACTTGGGCGACGAGTTCTTCTGGCTCGAAGGGTTTTACCATATAAACATCAGCACCCAAATTCAAACCCTTGATCCGATCTTGACTTTGCCCTCTAGCCGAAAGGAATAATACTGGAATCCAGCTCGTGCGCGGATCTTGGCGAATATTTTCGATCAGTGCATAGCCATCCATTTCTGGCATCATGATATCGCAGACGATCATGTCGGGGAGGCTATGGGAAAGCATGTTAAGAGCTTCTTTACCATTGTCGGCGGTCTGTACCTCATAGCCTCGAAACTCTAAATAATCTTTGACTAATAAGATGAGATTGGGGTCATCATCGATTAATAGTAGTCGCTTGCGGTCTTTTCCACCAACTGCTTTCATAATCTTCTGACTAGAGTTAACCGTTTATGACGATCGATAATTTGTATTTAACCACCTAGGTGGGTCGCGATGCTAGCCGCTCTTTAATTTATTCAACCAAAATAATGGCGGAGGGTAAAGATAAGATTGTTACCAGTAGCTAGGCAATGGCGATTTAGATCTTCTATAAGAGTGGATCGATCGAATTGAGATCGATAGGAGATTTTCTGTGTAGCCTTCTAGCCCAATGGGATAGCCTCACGATCTCAACCAGAAAATTCAACTTTTAGATCGGTCGATTCCCGGTCGATTCAGAGTCTGTAACCAAGGTGCTTGAGAACACAGGTGTCTATAGGATAATACTCTAAGATTGCGATCGAGTGGTAACGATTTAATTTACTTCTTTAGCAGTGTCAAATTAGATCTAGTAAATCGTGACTAAATCAATGGTAAATCGACGATCTCGATCGTGGAGAGTAGTTGTCTATTTTTAGCTCTCATCCTTCCCACTATAAGTATCATTAACGACGATTTGGAATACTAGTGCAATAATTCCTCTAACTGGTTTTGATTGCACAGCCATTGATACAAGCCTTGTCGTGCAATTAACTCTTGATGGGTACCCATTTGGACGATTTCACCTTTTTCCATCACCAAAATGCGATCGGCGGTCGCGGCGGCGGATAGTTGATGGGTGATAAAAATTACCGTGCGTTTTTGTCCGGATTTGGAAAGGTTTTGGAGAATGGCGGTAGCTGTCTGGTTGTCTACACTAGAGAGTGCATCATCCAGAATCAGAATCGGTGCATCGAGTAATAATGCCCGTGCTAATGCCGTCCGTTGGCGTTGTCCGCCAGAAAGGGTAATGCCGCGTTCGCCCACAATTGTATCGTATTTTTGTGGGAAGTTGAGAATTTCCCAGTGAATCTGACCGAGTTTGGCGGCGGCGGCGACGGTAGCATCGTTGGCGGTAGGATTGCCATAGCGGATGTTATTTTCGATCGAGGTACTAAACAAGAAGCTCTCTTGCGGTACATAAGCAATTGCCCCCCGTAAGTTAGCTAAACTCAATGTACTCAGATCGTAACCGTCGATAAATAAGCTCTGTGCTGGTATTTCTAATAAGCGGGGTAAGGCATTCGCCAGTGTCGATTTTCCCGCTCCAATCGGCCCAACGATCGCGATCGTTTCGCCTGCTTCAATTGTAAAATTGAGATGCTTGAGTGCTGGCGAACTTGCACCAGGATAGGTATAGGTAAAATCGCGCGCACCGATTTGACCCAGCATCGGTTTGTTCAGATGAATCGAATTCGGCAGATCGGCAATTTTAGGACGATTAAATAGAATCGCTTCAACTCGATCGATACTCACTTCTCCCCGCTGATAAGCAGTAATTGTAAACCCTAGTAAAGCCGTTGGAAAAATCAGATTCTGTGCAAAAATGATCAACGATAAGAAATCACCAACTGTGGTTTTTCTAGAGACGATCGAGATCCCGGTTTGCCATGACAAGTTTAAAGCAGGACTGACATCCTGATTCGCGATCGCCAGTCCACCTTGCCATAACAACACCAATAAACTAATCGATGCCAACCCTTGAATAATGGGAAATATCGTATTTCTTAATTCTGCTAACTTGAGATTAGCGGTGAACAACTCTTGATTCTTCTGCCGAAAAGCTTTACGTTCGTTTTCTTCCTGAGCATAAATTTTAATTAAAGCAATCCCGCTCATATCTTCTTGAATCATTTCACTCAAATCTGAGATCGATTCCTGAACTGTTACCTGTTGTGTTCGCAGTTGTCCGCTAAATAATTGCACGGCAATTAACATCAATGGATATACAGCTAATGCCATCACCGTCAGCTTAATGTTAATCAATAACATCGCTGGTAAAGTTAGCGCGTATGCGAACACAATGTTTGCCGTACTCAATACCGCAAAGCCAACCAATCGCATGATATTTTCTACATCGCTAGTAAACCGATTGACTAAATCGCCTACCGTCGTCGTTGCATAATATCCAGGTTCCAACCGGAGCAGATGCTCGAAAATATCTTGCTTCATCTTAGATTGAACCTGCCTACCGACACCAAAAATCGCAATCCGCGACACCATCCTGACAACCCACATCACCGAAGTCAAACCGACGAGAAAAATCGTCAGCCGAGTGAGATAATCACTGGTGAATGAAGTTTTTAGTAAGTCGATCCCTTCCCTGATTAACAGCGGGATATAGACGCTCAAAGCATTGACAACAAATAGCGCAAAAATACCCTGCGCTGTTTGCCACTTGTAGGGATTGAGATAGTTGAGCAGTTTTTGAAAGCGCGACATTGATTACGGATGGGAACGACGGGGACGTGGGGATGGAGAGACTGGCTGGCACTGAGCGACTGGCACTGAGCATAGGCGAAGTGAGCCGTAGCGTAGCGTCTCCATCAGAAGAGGTGGGGACTGGGAGAGTGTGGGAAAGTGTGAGGAGCATAGATAGATATTGATTTCTCCCTTTCTCATTCTTCCCTAAAACCTAAAACCGGGCAGTGAGCGACAGCCGTTGGCGTAGCCTGCCGTAGGCATACTGAAAACCTAAAACCTAAAGCCTAATACCGACATAGATGAAGATTGTGTGATAAAATTGAAGGTTTGTGACACTATCTCAAATATAGCTCAGAAAGCTTAAATAGAAATCAATATGGCAAAGCGCGTACAGTTAGTTTTAACCCAAGATGTCCGCAAATTGGGCAAAAATGGCGATCTAGTTGAAGTAGCACCTGGTTATGCCAGAAACTATCTCCTACCCCAAAAGATTGCCACTAATGTCACTCCTGGCATTCTCAAGCAAGCCGAAAAGCGTCGCGAGATCGAGCGGTTGCGGTTACTCGCCTTAAAAGAAGTCGCTCTGACTCAAAAAGCAGCAATCGAAAAAACTGGTAAATTTTCCATTGCCAAGCAAGTTGGTGAAAACGAAGCAATTTTTGGTACGGTTACGACTGCGGAAGTCGCCGATATTATCAAATCCATCACCACCCAAGAAGTGGACAAACGCGATATTACCATGCCAGATGTAGCTAAACTCGGCACCTACAGAGCCGAACTCAAGCTCCACCCGGAAGTCGTCGTCACTGTCGAGATCGAAGTTGTCGCTAAGTAATTGTAGCAATTACTCAACCCTTAACCCAGGCTGCACCCGCAGCCTATTTTTATGGCTGGGCGAACGTTATTCAGTATAATGGTACTAATAAACGATCGCGCTAAACCACAGCCATTCCGAGTCGGGTGGGCGGGTTTTAAATTAAATTTATAGCTTCGTTTGAGTCAGTAATATAAACCCGCCCCTACAAATCTCTCGCCAATGGCAGACACACCAAATTTTCGATCGACAAATCTGATTCCCCCCCAGAATATTGAAGTTGAAGAAGCCATTCTCGGTGGTATTTTACTCGATCCGGAAGCGATCGGACGAGTTGCCGAAAAATTAATTCCCGAAGCCTTTTATATCCCCACGCATACTGATATTTATAAAGCGGCTTTAGATCTTAATAGTCATGGTAAACCGACAGATTTTCTGACAGTTACCGACTGGTTGATCGATCGTAATCAGCTCGAAAAAATTGGCGGACAGGCGAAATTAATTCAATTACTCGAACGGACTGTCAGTGCGGTAAATATCGACTCCCTCGCTGTTTTAGTAATGGATAAATATATACGCCGCGAGTTGATTAAAGCAGGAACAGAAGTCACCCAGTTGGGCTTTGCAGCCGATCGACCGCTAGAAATCGTCCTCGATGAGTCGGAACAACAAATTCTTAATTTGACGCAGGCTAGACCCAAGCAAGGGCTAACACCGATTAAAGAAATTGTCGCGACAACTTACCAAGATATTCAAGATCGTCACGACCAACTGATCCCGCCAGGATTGACGAGCGATTTTAGCGATTTAGATGGAATGACAGGCGGTTTTCAGCGATCGGATCTAATCATTATTGCAGGGAGGCCGTCAATGGGAAAAACAGCCATCAGCCTCAATATTGCCTACAACATGGCAAGACTTCATAAACAGCCAGTATTAGTATTTAGCTTAGAAATGTCTAAGGATCAATTAGTCCAAAGATTGATTGCTAGTGAAGCGGGAGTAGATAGTAATCGCCTCCGTGCTGGGCGAATTAGTCAAAATGAATGGGATTTTGTATATAAAGCAATAGACAGGATTTCTGAGCTACCAATTTATATCGATGATAATGCTAGTATGATGGTAATGGAAATGCGAAGTCAAGCTCGTAAAATTCAAGCAGAGCATGGCGGACAATTAGGATTGATCATGATTGACTATCTCCAATTGATGGAAGGTAGTAGCGATAATCGCGTTCAAGAAATCTCTAAAATTACCCGAAGTCTAAAAGGATTGGCAAGGGAATTACAAGTTCCATTAATTGCATTGTCGCAATTAAGTCGCGGTGTTGAAGCTAGAAATAATAAGCGTCCAATGATGTCAGATTTGAGAGAGTCAGGTAGTATCGAACAAGACGCAGATCTAATTATTATGCTGTATCGTGATGCTTATTATAATCCCGATACGCCCGATCGAGACATTACCGAACTAATTATTACTAAACATCGAAATGGGCCGACTGGAATAGTAAAACTAGTATTCGATCCGGCTTTAACTAAGTTCAAAAACTTGGCACGTCCGATGAATTAGCGGAGGTTTTGTGGTCTTGTTGCCACTGCTCGTAGGGAATTCGGGGTAGCTCGAATCGGTCGGTTGTGTGACAATAGTAGGCTGGCGAACCCATTCGACCGATCGGTGTAAAGTTATTAATATGTAACCGCTCTCCCAGCAGTCGGTCGTCGATGTGAAACATCACCACCCGACCGATAAATAGTGTGTATGCGCCCAGTGACTGTTGACTGTGGAGCATACATTCCAAGCTTGCTTGAGCTTCTGCTACACGAGGCACGCTCACTTGCTTCGAGGTGGCTTCATGTAATCCCACCGCCGCGAGTTCGCTTTCATCTGTCGGAAAGTTGGCGGCAGAAAGATTCATTGCTGTTAATAAATCTTCAGTTACTAAATTAACAACAAATTCACCGCTGGCGATGATGTTAGCCCCAGTATCTTTAATACTGCCATCATCTTTATTGCCAATACTAATAATTAAATATAAAGGATCGCTACCAACCGCATTAAAAAAACTGTATGGTGCAAGATTGACAACTCCTTGAGAATTCTGGGTAGTTACCCAGGCAATCGGACGCGGCACGACTAAGTTAGTTAAAAGTTTGTAGTTATCTAGAGGAGAGTTGAGATTTGGGTCGATTTGCATTTTGCCTGGGTACCTTATCGATTGTGGTTATTGCTTTATTACATCTATTTTAATGTTGCCATATCAATGACGAACCGATATTTGACATCACTTTTGACCAAGCGATCGTAAGCTTCATTAATATTATCGATCGGAATCAGTTCGATATCTGAAGTAATATTATGCTTGCCACAAAAATCTAGCATTTCTTGAGTTTCTTTAATGCCACCAATTAGGGAGCCGCTGAAACTGCGCCGACCAAAAACCAAGCTACCGACATTGACCGATAGCGGTTCGGGTGGTACGCCAACTTGGGTGAGATTACCATCGCGTTTTAGGAGCAAGAAATAAGCATTGATATCATGCTGTGCGGACACGGTATCGAGAATGAAATTGAAACTATTGAGGTGTTTTTGCATCTCATCCGCATTTTTGGAATTAACGACTTCATCGGCACCCAACCGGAGGGCATCATCAACTTTATTCGCCGATGTGGTGAAGACTACCACATGTGCCCCCATCGCCTTCGCCAATTTCACACCCATGTGTCCCAGTCCGCCGAGTCCGACGATGCCAACTTTTTGACCTGCACTGACATTGTGGTAGTGTAATGGCGAATAAGTTGTGATCCCAGCGCACAGCAACGGTGCGGTAGCGGCGAGATCTAAATTATCTGGAATGTGCAGCACAAACGCTTCATCCGCGACGATGCTCTGAGAATATCCGCCGAAAGTCACGCCGCCGAGGTGTTTGTCGGCAGAGTTGTAGGTAAATGTTGTGTCTGGGCAGAATTGTTCTAAGTCTTCTTCACAGTTGGCACAAGTACGACAGGAATCGACCATACAGCCGACTCCGGCGGTATCGCCTGCTTTGAATTTGGTAACGTGGGGGCCAACTTTGAGTACTCGTCCGACGATTTCGTGACCGGGTACGCAGGGATAGGTAGTACCCCCCCATTCGCCACGGACGGTATGCAAATCTGAGTGACACACGCCACAATATAAAATTTCGATCTGGACATCATGGTTGCCAACGTCGCGACGTTGAAAGTTGAAGGGTGCGAGTGGTGTTGTCGCACTTTTAGCAGCGTAAGCAAGAGTTTTCACGATCTTTTATTTAGGTAGGTTTAGATTACTTAAAGATTGACTTGTAGTAATGTTTAAAAAAGGTACAGAAAGATCTGTAGTGGAGGTTTAGAGCGTTAATTTCCGAATCCTTCCAGCACGATTTTGCCTCGCGCTTTACCGCTTTCAATCAGTGTGTGAACCTGCTTGAGATTGGTAGCGTTTATCGGTGAATATCGCTCTGTCATAGTTGTTTTCAGCACACCCTCATCAACAAGACGAGAGACTTCATTGAGAATTTTTCTCTGCTCGGCGATGTCTGATGTATTAAAGATCGACCGAGTAAACATTAATTCCCAGTGGACTGATACCGATTTGCGTTTAAACTTAATAATGTCGAGAGTTGCCGGATCGTCGATTAGTCCCCAACGACCTTGAGGTGCAATTAATTGGGCGATCGCATCCAGATGAAGATCTGTTTGAGTGGTAGAAAATACAAACGCTGGCATACCTATCTCTAGCTTAACAATTTCCTCGGCAATGGGTAAGCTGTGGTCGATAATATGATGTGCCCCCATTTTTTGTGCCCAAGCCACTGTCTCTGGGCGCGAGGCGGTAGCAATAACGGTTAGATCTGTCAATTGACGTGCCATTTGGATCGCTATCGAACCAACACCGCCAGCCCCGCCAATAATGACGATCGCCTTAGCCGCACCAGGTACCGCCTTCTGGATGTCTAATCGATCGAACATCATTTCCCACGCGGTTAGTGAAGTTAGCGGTAATGCGGCGGCGGCAGCCCAATCTAGGGTCTTGGGCTTCATCCCCACGATCCGCTCGTCAACTAAATGATATTCGGCATTAGTACCAGGTCGGGAGATTGCCCCAGCGTAAAATACCGCATCACCAGGCTTAAATAACGTCACATCAGATCCAACCGCACTCACGACCCCCGCCGCATCCCAGCCGAGGACTTTCCACTGGCTCGATTTGGGCTGAACGCTGCGCCGGACTTTAACATCTACCGGATTGACCGATACAGCCTTGACTTCGACTAAAATATCTCGTCCAGTCGGCGTAGGTATCGGTAGCTCGATATCGACTAGGGCTGTATCGCGATCTATGTCCCCAGGTTGTTCAAAACCAATTGCCCGCATCTGTGACCTCCAGATTTGTTATATGCTTATTTTAGTTACTACGATCGAGTCCGTAAAGTACGCAAATATGTTGTACTGACGATCGAGAAAGATTTCGACTCATGCGGAATTCGTTAGATTCACGTTAAAATAAGTGGCGAACCTACTTTGGTGTCTAATCATGACCCTAAAAGAATTAGAGCCTCAGTTACTAGCTCTTTCTGAAAGCGAAAAAGTCCAAGTTGTCCAACTGCTCTCTCAAGGTAAAATCAGCCAGATTCAAGGTATTGAAAAAACGCCTGGTGTTTGTGGTGGGAGTGCGTGTATTGCGGGAACCCGCATTACCGTATGGGGATTGGTTGAATCGCAGCGGATTGGCTACAGTGAAGCCGATCTGCTGACAAGTTATACCACGCTTTCGGCAACTAATCTTGCCAATGCTTGGGTATATGCAGCGACTTTTTCTGATGAAATTGAAGCCGAAATCGAAGTAAACAATGCAGTAATGATTCAAGAATTTTAGTGCATGAAATTCTACGCTGACGAACAATATCCATATCCTGTTGTCAGATGTCTGCGCGACTTGGAACATGACGTTTTAACTGTTCAGGAGGCAGGAAAAGCAAATCAGCGAATTTCAGACGATGAAGTGTTAGCGTTTGCCACTGATGACAATCGCGCTGTTATTACGCAAAATCGTCGGGATTTTATTCAACTGCACCGAATTCAACCAAATCATGCTGGGATTATTGTTTGTAGCGACGATCGCAATTGGGAGGCTTTGGCGCAGAGAATTCATGCGGCAGTGGGAGCAGAAGATTCCTTGAAGGGTATACTAATCCGTATTGTCAGACCATCTTGAGCTTAAAATATTTGAGTAATTTTGTCGATTGGTTGAATTCGATGTTCAGACATTGCCATGTTTCATCAATCGATCGGCTGGATGAGGATTATCTTAAATAATATGTTGTAGAGACGATCGCACAGTGAGCAAATTATTAACTATCCGTGGTAAAAGTTTTGATTGGGGTAGTCGCACCTATATTATGGGCGTGTTGAATGTGAATCCCGATAGTTTTAGCGATGGGGGAAAATTTGCGACGCTGGATGCGGCGATCGCGCAAGCAATCCAGATGGTAATCTCAGGTGTAGATATCATCGATATCGGGGGGGAATCTACCAAGCCAGGGGCGATACCTGTAGATGAACGGACAGAATTAGAACGAGTGATTCCGGTAATTGAGAGAATTCGCCAGCATCCTGAAGTTCAGCATATTCCCATTTCGATCGATACTACCAAATCTACCGTTGCGCGATCGGCAATTGAAGCTGGTGCGGATATCGTTAATGATGTTTCTGGCGGACAATTTGACGATGATATGTTTACCACAGTCGCCCGACTGAGTGTTCCGTATACGATGATGCACATGCGCGGTACGCCAGCGACGATGCAACAGTTGACCGACTATGATGATGTCGTTGGAGAGATTATTGCCTACTTTGAGATGCAAATCGATCGGGCAGTGAAAGCTGGGATCGAACGAGCTAAGATTATCCTCGATCCAGGAATTGGGTTTGCCAAACAATATCAGCAGAGCATCGAAATTATTCGCCACTTAGATCGGTTCGAGAGTCTAGATTTGCCCCTATTAGTCGGTGTATCGCGCAAAAGCTTCATCGGCAAGATTTTAGACCAACCCGACCCCAATCGACGGTTGTGGGGCACGGCAGCCGCCTGTTGTGCGGCAATTGCTGGAGGTGCAGATATCCTCCGCGTGCATGATGTGGCGGAAATGGTCGATGTCAGTCGGGTAGCCGATATGATGTTGAGAAATCGAGATTCAGATAAAGTGAGTTTGCACACTTAGCCGAAAGTGATGAGAAAATAGATAATGTAGACCCACAACTAGTCGAACGATCGATAGATCGCCCAATAGTAACCAATAACAGTGCAGATTAACTCATCTCTCGATCGGATATTGACTCCCACAGCGATTGCGCTAGGTAACTTTGACGGCATTCATCGGGGTCATCTAGAGGTGATTAAACCTGTTTTGAATTGGGAGGATAAAAGTACTTACAAAACAGTGGTAACTTTCGATCCGCATCCCCAACAATATTTTACCGAACAGCAGCGTCAATTACTCACGCCTCACTCAGAACGAGCGATAATTTTAGAACAGCTAGGCATCGACCAACTAATTTTATTACCATTCGATCGCGAGTTAGTAAAATTATCACCATCTGAATTTGTCGATCGCATTCTAGATCGCCAAATTCAGGCTAAATTTATTAGTGTGGGAGCAGATTTTCGGTTTGGTAATCAACGCATCGGTGCGGCTAGCGATTTAGTAACGCTGACGGAGCATTTTCAGATACCGACACGGATTGCACCACTCGAAACAGATGGCGATAGTCGGATTAGTAGTTCGCGAATTAGGGCAGCATTATTAGCTGCGGATTTACAACTAACACGAGCATTATTAGGTCGATATTACTCGATCGTTGGGACGGTCGTAAATGGGCAAGAAATCGGTCGATCGATCGGGTTTCCAACTGCTAATCTCAAGTA
>NZ_JANYJC010000274.1 GCF_025361915.1 Chamaesiphon sp. GL140_3_metabinner_50 | reverse complement strand
GCATCAAAAATCGGCCCCCCGCTCATGCCTTGACGCACGCCTTTTTCACCTTTGGCGATCTCATACCCGATTTGGGTACCGTTATCGAAGGGAATATCTGAAAGTTGGGTAATTGCACCAGGGGAAATTCTGAGATCTTTGGAGTCAAATGGAAACCCGACACTGTAAATATTGCGATCGTTTAGTTTTAGGATACCTGGATTGGCGAGGTTGGCTAATTGGTATTGCTTGGAACTGGTAAATTCTAGTAAGGCTAAATCGTACTTGCGATCGAATCCACCATCGATCGGTTTAGCAGTATACTTCTGCCCATCGGGTGCTTGAATCTCAAATTGGGCTGCGCGCCTCGTGACGTGGGCATTAGTGAGGACGAGGTAGGTATTACCCTTTTTAGCAATTAAGACACCAGAGCCGCCATTATTGGCGGAGGTGATGCGGACGGTGATGTCTCTGGCAATCTGATTTACTTTGGTGCTGGCTTGCCCTCCTGCTTCGTCGAGTTGCTGGAGTTCTCGATCGATATTTTGGGCGATTTGGGTGGAAGATTTGGGGCTTGATGTCCGATCTGATAATGCGGCTGCTTGCCGGAGCGATATTCCTGGTAAGAAAAATAGGCTAGCGAGAATAATTGGGGTAATATTTTTCATGTTTTAGTAATTTTTTAGTGGTTTCAGATCCCCGACTGTCTTGTCTGGCATAATCCGGGAGGTTCCCTCCCGGCTGCGATCCGCTTCTCAAAGAAGTCGGGGATCTGTTTGTCTATTTGTTTTTTAATCGATCGATTAATAACTCACAGCAGATAAGTCATTCATCATTATCGAATTTAAAGATAACAATACTAACGGCGATTGGAACTAACTTTGCGTAACATCCCAGTTGCTTCAAGCTCACCGTTAGGATTAAGCCAATAAAAATCTAGTTTTCGCGCTGAAGATAACTTTAAAACGTTCGTTCCTCGATTGATGCAACGATCCATGCCATAGCTCAAATTCTCTAAAAGTTCTATGGAATTTTTTGTGACTCGCTGTAGCGTCAACTCCCCTCCACAGTTTAAGGATGGGTAATCAATTTTACCAACTACCGAACCGATCGATCCAGAAGCGATTGACAAAGAAATAGACCACGCAGTGTTATTGTTCTGATTTGCACTGCCAGACCAAGTTCCTAAATATACAGAGGGAATGCTACTCGCTTGGGAAATTGCAATCTTTTTGGCAATTAAGACATTAGACCCGACATTTTTGTATGACTGGACGTGCATGGTGGTATCGGCAATGCGATTTACGGTTGAATATTTAAGATTTGAATCTGGGTGATTCGATAATGTTGCTGCTTGCAGGAGCGAGACTCCTGGTAATAAAAATAGGCTCGATAGAATAATTGACGTAATATTTTTCATGTTTTGATAATTTTTAGTGGTTTCAGTAGTCCTTTTAGTGGGTTCAGATCCCCGACTTCTCAAAGAAGTCGGGGATCTGGTTATTTATTTGTTTTTTAATCGATCGATTAATAACTGCATATCGATCTCATTTTCACCGCTAGACTGAGGAATAGGTTGACCTTTCCCCGGCCCAGAAAGAGTATTGCGTAACCTGTCGCGAACTTCTTCAGCATCGCTGCCAGCACTGAGGGTAAATAATAAATGCGATCGAGTACATTGTTTCTCGGTATAAGGTACCGCACAAATTAAGCCGAGTCCCGTTTTTTTATCTACTCCGACAATCAATTTATCAAAAGTGCCGCGATCCCATGCCAATTGAAATCGTTTAGATACAGTTTCGCATCGTTGTGGATTGGTCATCCCTTTAGGGGGTGGGTATTTCCAGAAAATCAACGAAACAGGCTCGCTCGTGCCACTGCTAACCGCCTGGGTGGTAGGGATAATTTTGCCATCTTGGTTAACCCGACCGCAAAAAAATTGAACGTTATCTGTTGTATCTCTAGCTAGAGATGGGGCTGGTAGGATGAGAATAGGGAGAAATAAAGCGATCGCGAACCAGCTCAATAATCTGTTCATTTGCTGAATGAGAGTTAATTAATAATACTTTCAATATCGACAATCCCATCCCCAGAACCTTGGGGGACGGGATTGCTACCAGTTCCAGCTTTAATATCTTTCATCCGATCGATCGTTTCAGTTGCATCGGCACCATTAGATAATGTAAATAACATGCTTGATTTATTACAAGCAGTTGCGCGCTCTTTAGCTCCACAAATAATTCCTAACCCTGACTTTTTAT
>NZ_JANYJC010000249.1 GCF_025361915.1 Chamaesiphon sp. GL140_3_metabinner_50 | reverse complement strand
ATCGGGATCGGCTGCAATTAATTCATCCCAACTAATTCGCGGCGAATGTTGTCCGGTAACGCCGCCAATTGGTTTACCACCAGCGATTTCGACAAGTTCGGGAATCCAATTTCCTGCCAACATTAACGGATCTGTCCACTCTATGCAAGCAACTTTAGGCGGATTAACAAGTAAATTTTGACACTGCGTTCGACAGGTATCTACTCTAGTTTGAAGTGCCGATACGATCGGTTGCCAGTCCACATTTAACATCTCACCTACCCGTTGAATATCTGCCCAAACATCGGCGATCGTGTCGGGTTGAAGTGAGATAATTTGAGGGTGACTATTCGTTAATTTCGCGACTGCTTTTTCTACTTCACCAAAACTGACCGCGCAAACATCGCATTGGTCTTGGGTAATAATATGAGTAGGTTGCAGTTGTGTGAGCGCATCGAGATTAATTTCGTAGATGCTGACTGCGGCAGCGAGTAATTTGTCTACTTCTTGATGAATCTCACCGCTTGATTGATGGATTGAAAGTCTGGCTGAGGTACAAATTGCCCGATTTTTAACTTCAGGTGGATAGTCGCATTCGTGCGAAATTCCGACTAATCGATCTGTCAATCCCAAACAATCGATAATTTCGGTAGCACTAGGTAACAGTGAAACTAGCCGCAGCGATGCTAATTGAGTCATAAATTGTAAAAATAGAAAGGCACGGTTCTAGTAAAATCGACAGTAACTAACATCTGACCTTCACTATGACTCATTCTACCGATATTCCTACCCTGGCACGCTGGATGGCTGGAGATTTTAGCAATCAGGCTCAAGCGTATGAAAATCCGCCATTTTTTGCCCACATTCGGGTGTGTATGCGTCCGCTACCTTATGAGTTATTTGGTGGGGTGAGTTTGTTTCTAGAACAGGCTTATGATTTTATGCTGCACAATCCCTATCGGCTGCGGGTGCTGAATTTTGTGATTGTAGATAATCGCATTGAAATCGAGCATTATACGATCGAACCTGAAGCCGATTTTCATGGAGCCGCACGCAAGCCAGAAATGTTCGATCGATTGACTCGCGATAAAATTATTAAAATGCCCGGTTGCACGATGATTACCGAGTGGACGGGGAGTACTTTTAAGGGCTATGTGGAGCCTGGAAAGGGCTGTAAGATAACCAGAAACGGGAAAGAGACATATTTAGACAATAGCTTTGAAATCAGCCCTCAGGGGCTAATTAGCCTCGATCGCGGTCGCGATATCGCTACTGACGAACATGTCTGGGGATCGATCGCGGGGCCGTTTGAATTTACACAGACGGCGAGTTTTGCCGATGAAGTGCGGGTGAATGGCTGTTAGCCCCGATTTTATCGATCGCTGTTCGCGCCTGAGATGGCGATCGCCTAAACTAAAAATACCCTAAAACCTCAAACTTATCGCCAATGATATGACACAAGCTAACGAACCAAACGACTCTCAAAGAGAAATCAACCGCCGCTTTAGAGATTTGAGCTGGAGGGTAGAAAGATTAGAGACAAGTCAGATGCCAGCTCGGAGCCTAAGTGAATCCTTCGACAGGGTATATGATGAGATCGACGCACTTGAAGGAATTGTCAATCAGAGATTCGACAGGCTTGAGGGTGAAGTAAGCGAGATGAGATCGGAATTAAGGGAGATTGGCAATAAGTTCGATATTGTCATGAACTATATCACTGGACAAAGCAACTCTTAAAGATCTTAACGATATACTTTGGGAGGATCGCGGTCTTCCGCTCTAAAAAAAGAGTAGGGGCAATTCATCAATTGCCCCTACTCTTTTTATCCCGTGTAAATAATTAAACTATTTACTAACTATTCATTTTTCATGTCGCGGAGACTGCTGATGTCGATTTCGATCGATGGCCCCATCGTTGCCGAGACATACATACTGCGCCAGAAGCGACCCTTAGCCCCAGAAGGACGGTTGCGATCGATACTCTCTTGGAATGCTTTGAGGTTGGCTAAGAGGTCTTCAGGGGCGAATGCGGCCTTACCGAAGAGAATATGCACGATTCCAGATTTATCGGCACGATACTCTAGTTTACCTGCTTTAAATTCCGCGATCGCGGCACCTAAGTCGGTGGCGACCGTACCTGCTTTAGGTGAAGGCATCAAACCGCGTGGGCCGAGGACTCGTCCTAGTCGGGCGATTTGAGGCATCATATCGGGAGTGGCGATTAATAAATCGAAATCCATCATCCCGCCTTGAATTTCGGCGATTAATTCTTCGGAACCAGCTAAATCTGCACCAGCAGCGGTCGCTTCAGCTACTTTTTCACCACGAGCGATGACAGCAACGCGGATGGTTTGTCCGGTACCTTTAGGTAATGCGACAGTCGTCCGTAATTGTTGGTCGGTATACTTAGGATCGATACCCAGACGGACGTGAACTTCAGCAGATTCAGCAAACTTAGCAGTTGCTGTTTCATTGATTAGTGCCATTGCTTCGATGGGTTCGTAAGCACGAGTCTCGATTTTTTTGGCTAACTCTTGATACCGACGCGAATACTTTTTGGTCATGATTGCTCCTGGGGTGAATGACGAGGATCTACCTCTCCCCCAAATATGGTGGATAAAATACTAGTCAACGATCGCCACACCCATGTTCCGGGCGGTACCAGCAACGATTTTCATGGCTGCGTCGATGTCATTGGCATTGAGATCGGGCAATTTAACTTGCGCGATTTCTTGCAGTTGAGCGGAGGTAATTTGACCGACTTTTTTCTTGTTGGGTTCGTTGGAACCAGTTTCGATTTTAGCGGCTTTTTTAATTAGTACCGAAGCTGGAGGTGTTTTGAGGACGAAGGTAAAACTCCGATCTTCAAAAATCGAAATCTCGACGGGAATGACCGTACCAGTTTGCTCGGCAGTTTTGGCATTATATTCTTTACAGAATGCCATGATGTTCACACCATGTTGACCCAGTGCTGGGCCGACTGGCGGTGCGGGGTTAGCTTTACCAGCGTTGAGGGCTAGCTTAACAATTGCGACTACTTTCTTTGCCATTAGATGTGTGTATTAGCCCTGTCTTTGGACTTGATTAAATTCGAGTTCTACGGGGGTATCTCTCCCGAAGATAGAGAGCAAGGCTTTGAGTTTACTCCGTTCGGGGCTAACTTCAACGACCTCGCCTGCAAAGTCCTTAAATGGACCAGACATAACCATAATCTTATCGCCTTCGGTCAGATCTGTCTTCACTACTGGCTCTTGTTCGAGAGCTTGTTTGAAGATCCGGTCTGCTTCACCGCGAGATAGTGGTAGCGGTTTAACGTGTCCGCGTCCGCGTCCGTAGCCGCGTTTTTGCTCCGAACCGACAAAGTTGATTACGTTGGGGGTATTTTTAACTACCTGCCAAGCATCATCATCCATCGACATGCTCACCAATACATAGCCGGGGAATACTTTTTCCTCAGCGGGTGTTTTGGTACCATCTTTTTTGAGTCGGATGGTGGGAGTTTGGGGAATCTCAATTTGGTAAATGCGTTCGCCCATGCCAAAGGAGTGAATCCGTTGCGTTAGATCGATTTTGACTCGATTCTCACAGCCAGATGCTACTTGAACTGCATACCAACGCGCTGGTTCTTTAGCTTTATTCGTCCGATCTCGGTCTTGAAGATCGTCATCATCATCTAATTCATCTGCGATCGAACTCATACAAATACCTTACCAGCAGCCCAGCTAAAGAGATTATTGACTAGATAGATAGTTGTCGCTGACAAAGACACCATCGCAATTACCGCGAGAGATTCACTAATCAGTTGTTGACGACTGGGCCAAATTACTTTGGTGAGTTCGGCTTTACTATCTTGAACGAGCTGCACTGGGTTAAAACCAGACGCAGATTCAATCGGTGCTGGCTCGGTTGATGACGGTTCGGGTTTTTTGACCATAAGATTTAACTCCTCTGGACGATCGGAGGATGTAAGGGTAACAGATCACTAGTTTACCCGAAATTTTTACCTCGTGCTTACGTAAATTAGCTCTCGATCGACTGAGTTGGAAAGATGGTCGCGCGAACGAGACTTATGTCAATTTTTGCAGATTAGGGCGTGCAAGATCGCGAATTTGGTAAATTATTTTTATCCTTAAAATTGCCCAAAACCCTTAGAGTACACACAATCTAGTAAATATCTGTACGTAAATCCACTTACTTAACAAAAATAGACACAAATGGATTTCCGTAGATCGACGCTGTTGGGAAATAGGTTGCGTAGAGAACAATGTAGCAGTGGAGATAGCCAAACCCCGGCATCCCAACCGCAACTCGTTCTTCTACAGCTTCAGTCTCCAGTCTCCAATGTCCGAACCCTCTGTTGTGATTATGCCCATTTCTTCGCAAATAGCATCAATCCCACAGCATCTATCTTTACAAAAGGTTGCTCAAACGATGGCTACTCAGGCTTCCGCTCATTCCGAATCGATTTCCTTGTTGATGAACTACTATCAACAGCCAAGCATCAAAATTCGCAATCAGTTAGTTTTACTCAATGCTGGGCTAGTCAGACAAATCGCCCACCGGATCGGTCGTCAATGTGCAGAACCCTATCAAGATTTAGAGCAGATTGGTTATCTAGGATTAATTCGCGCCATCGAACGTTTCAACCCCCACCAAGGCTGTGCATTTAGCTCTTTCGCAGTCCCCTATATCAGAGGCGAAGTCTTGCACTTCCTCCGCGATAAGAGCAGTGTTCTGAAGATTCCCCGTCGTTGGCAAGAACTCCAAAAAGAAGGTGAAAAAGTCCGTCAGCAATTAACGGCGAAGTTGGGTAGAAAAGTTCGGGACGAAGAAATCGCAGCGGTGTTGAATGTCTCTGTGAACGAATGGCGTGAGACTCAAGCCGCAGAACACAATCGTCAGGCTTTGAGTTTAGACGCAACGGTGGGACAAATGCTCGATTGTCCGGTTACTCTGGGGGATAGTTTGCCAGATACCCGCGAACAACAGCGTCAATATTTAGAAGAAGAACGCCAGCAGTTAGAAGGAGCGATTAGCGAACTCGAATCGAAAACCAAACAAGCGATCGAATTTGTCTATATTAAGGGATTACCCCGCAAGGAAGCAGCTAAAAGAATCGGTGTCAGCCCGATGACTGTCACTCGCCATCTCCAACGCGGTGTCAAGCAATTATCAACACTATTACACCCCGAAGATGCGGTGATGACTTAATTAACGTGAGTTGCCACCCATAGAACGCCTACGGTTAGAAACCGCTGAGGTTGTAGGTAGCAACTGACGTTAATCAACCATTTACGAATCTGGAACCATCATATTTTAGTGAGGATCGCTCCTCACTTTTTTCGCGTCCGCGATCTTGGCGCGACTCAGGATTCGGTATTCTTGGGTAAAATCCAGAATCGATACACTAAATATAAAATCACTCCAAACACAGACAGGGTAATCAGCGAACTAATCAACTGAAAGACGGTTTTAATCAGCGATAAACCTAGCAAACCACCACCTGCGATCGCCAGTAGTTTACCACTGGCTGGAATACTGCTAAACCAACTGATAAACTGTTGGTAGCTCTGCTGAAGTCCATCGATTCCTAAGCCAGGAGCATCAACATTTATTTGGTTGAGATGCTCGGATCCCGAAACAGATCGATCGAAATTGCTCTTCAAATCTTGGATCCGGCGTTGCCAATTTTGGGGTTCTGGGGAAGTCATGTAGATTGTGGATTGTGGATGATTTCTACGATTGAATGTTGGAGGTGGCGACGGATGAAGACAGTTCGCTCCAATATTCCAGTCTAGAGTGTTCGATCCTCAGAGTTGGCGGTCGGGTAAATCGGTGGTAACTGAGGCTATGTGTAGATTATCGGCGATCGCCAATCGAATTTTCGAGCGCGACGATACAGAAAATAACTTGGCTATTACCCTCGATCTTAGTCTTGCATGACTTCGACTGCAACGACATCGATCGTATCTGGTGGCGTATCGCGTACCAATTGACCTCGATCGACTTTGAGTACTTCACCGCAGTTGGTACACTGAATCTCACTCCCATTAATGCCTTGCAACGGCTCGGTACATACCGGACATTGAGCTTGGACGATACTGCGACGCAGCCACCAAAAGAAGCCCAAGAATCCGACAATTGGCGTAACGATCAGCAATCCTACTACGATGAGAGCCGATTTAACAATCCACCCTAATCCTAGACTACCCAATAATAGGCAAATTGCCACAATTGTCAGCCAGGATTGCGCCGGAGGTAGATTGACTTGAAAAAGATTAGGGCTGTTGTTATTCACTCAATAATTCGCTCCATAGGATTGGAAGCTGTGTCGTTCGAGGGCTGGCTGGGCACGATCTGGATTAGTCGAAAACCGTGCCGATACTTATAGTTTATCGGAAAGCAGCCGTAAATGCGCCTGCACTTGCGACTGACAACCGAGATTTGATGCTATGAGAATAGTAGATGCAATCTGTCGATTTTTATCTAAGTTCGGAATTTAGCGATTCTTGCCGATTTGGGTTCGCACCGAAATGGCTAATTTGGGTCTGTCCGAGCGAATGACGAGCTAATTTTTAAAGACGACAGCAATCTCTAAATCGATGACCTCGTTCTTGTAACATCAGCTCTGTCGAATCGCGCTTTGCTCTAGTCTAGCTAGGTAATTAGTAGCAATTTCCTATGCATTTCTAGTAATTAAACCCCAGATAAAGATCGCAATCATCGAACCGATTACAGCAAAAATTAGCGAAGGAATTAAGGCTCCAGTCGCCGCCCCCGATGATGCCATCACAAACGACCCTTTCGTTACCAATGTATATAAAGTTCCCCCAATAAAGGCTCCGACGATACCTAGCACCATCGTTGCAATTAAGCCACCGCCTTGACTACCGGGATAAATCATCTTAGCAAGTGCGCCAGCGACTAGACCGAGTACTACCCAACCGATAATATTCATTAGGTTAAATTCTCCAGCTTTGAAAGTTTAGTTCGATACTCTAATCTTACCGATTTTAATTGCAGATTATCGTCTGCTTGCAGATCGGTTTTCCCTATTTTAGCCGATCGGCTTAGTGCGGCTCTGAGCGGTCGGTCAATTCTTAACTTTTCGCGCCAAATCCACCCTTTTTCGGTTGAGACTTAGGCTTAGATTTGTCCTTACTTACTTCTAGAACTGCGGCTTGGAACAATTCGTGGAGATGAATGGGCACGCTGGCGAGATCGGGTAAATCTGGTTCTAAATATTTATTAAATTTAGTTAATACCGAGTCAAGATCTGTTGACGTAAAATTTGGTAGTTCGAGACTTTGCCCAATCGCCATCGGTAACCGTTCGGGAAACTCGATCGCCAATCGCCGCCACACGTAAGCGTTCATCTGCGGATCTGCCAAACATTTGCGGACGAAGTTGAGATCGGCGGGGAGATCTGCCAAATCAGATGCGAGTAAATTTTTAAGTCGGGGATAATCGACTAAAAACATCTGTCCCCAGTAGGGATGACTCAGTGCGGTAACTGCGGCTGCCGATCGCATCTGTTGGGGGAGTTCGACTGTGGGTGCGACCATCTTGCCAGAGGGGGCTGCTTGCCCCTGGGCGGCACTCGGATCGGGTAAACCGAGTGTTGTGGTCAAAGCTTGCAAATCTTCGGCTGTAACCCCAGAATCGGCGGCGATTTCACTCAACGAGCGATTTCCATCGATTCCGGCTGTCTCTAGTTGCCGTTCTAGCATCCAGGTTTGAAATTCGCCAACCCGCGTTTGCAATTGTTTGCCTGGGAGGGTAATTTCATCGCTCCCAAAAAATTCGACAAACCGATCGTGGTAAACTGCCACTGATTCCCAAGCTGCGGCTAATTCGTCGGGCGCATCGCTGTAAAGATAATGCGGATAATTTTGGCGAAAGGTGCCGACAGCTACGGCTAATTTTGGTCTACCCAATCGCCCTAAAGCGACCCACGGAGCTAAAATCGCCCAATCGATATCGACGATCTGACTGAGTTGTGCGACAATTAAATCGCCAACTTTCAATCGACTCATTGCCGTCTGGGATGGCTCGTCGGTAAACTGCACCCGGTAATGCTTGGCGGTGAGCCAATTCATTACTTCTAAGCCATTCGGGAAGATTTGGACGATCGCCAATAATCCCACAAAGCTGCGCCGCCAATTAGCGATCGTCTGACGATCTGCTAGGCTCAGATCTGGCTGACTGGCGAGAAATAAGTCTAAGGGCGATTTACCATCGATTTCTGCTTCGATCGCAAATCTATGAATCAACAGCTTCTGTTGTCCCGGATCTAACTGCGGGTGACGCTGTATTTGTCTGGCTGTAAAGCTGGCTAAACCGCTGGCAATATCGCCCCGATCTGTTTGAATAAAGTCGATAATTGCCGACCATAGCACGCCAGCACGGGCAAAAAGCGGATCGAACATGTTTATGGCTGGGAGGGGGATTGTGGGGACGGGGCGACGGAGAGGAGAAAAACTAAAGAACGCAGTTCTACTAAAACCTAAAACCTAAAACCTAAAACCTAAAACCTAAAACCCCTTCTCTTCTAAAAGCATTAAGGAGTTACTAGCTAGGCTAATAACTCCGTTAGATGGGAGCGGTTACTCTTCAGGAGTAGCTGGACGAATTTGTTCTAGTTCGTGACAGTCGTCGGAGACTAGCGGTTCGGCATTTCCGCGATAGACAGAGGCTAATTTCTGACTGATCGAAGCAATACTTTCCAGTCTGACCATTTCTTCCCACGCCGAGACTTCATCATCTTCATCAGTCTCGTAGCGAATCGTGACCAAATCGCCCTCAATATCGGTAATGCGGGCACGTTCGATCCACCGTTGTTGATCCCGCAGGAAAATACATACTTCCCGACCATCTTCGCACATTTGATAGATCTTACGATGTAACATAGTTAAACTCTCCTAAACAAATAAATCTGGCGATGGAAGTGGGAATCTAGTGGTAATCCTGGGGAGGATGGTTAGATTAGCTTTCCCAAAATTAACTAGATGCAATTGGTTTAGTTGAGGAACTTAATGCGAGCATCTACCCAAGATTTGAGGACTACACTTGTCACGACTCCACTGCTGAAGTTGTACCAACTGCGATCGTTATCAGATCCAAAATTCGAGTCTGTCATTGCTAATGGTAATAGGTCGCCTGACTACAGGGACTGTGAATTACTCGATCGAGATTTTGCGAACGCCGATCGTGTAGCCTATATAACTATAATACCCGTTTGCTCGTCGATTTGCTTAGATAAATCGATCGGAATCACTAGTTATCCGAGTATTGGCGGAGGGCGCGCTTCAAACCGTTGCCCAGTCATCAACAAGTGCTAACCCTACACCCTAAAAATTAGATGTTTACCGTCACCAAACAGCCTCAAACCGAACCAATCTACGTGCTAAATGATACGGATAGCCACAGCTCTCTGACTGTTTTCCCCGATCGCGGTGGGATTGCAACCAGTTGGCAGGTGGGCGATCGCGAGTTAATGTATTTAGATGCCGATCGGTTTACCGATCCAAAACTCAGCGTGCGCGGCGGGATTCCAATTTTATTTCCCATCTGCGGAAATTTGCCAGATAATGCTTACTCACTCAGCAATAAACAATACTCGCTCAAGCAGCATGGTTTTGCACGGGAGTTACCTTGGCAAGTTACCAGCCAATCTACCGCTACCGATGCGAGTTTGACAGTGGTACTCGAAAGTAATGGCGACACTCGTCAAGTCTATCCGTTTGATTTTAGCGTGAGCTTTACCTATCGCATTCGCGGCGGCGATTTGGTTATCGATCAAACTTACACCAACAAGTCCGATACACCAATGCCCTTCAGCACTGGCTTACATCCCTACTTCTTGGCGACAGATAAAGTTCGACTCACATTCGAGATTCCCGCCGACAGCTATCAAGAAAAACAAACGGGTGAGATTTATCCCTTCGCTGGCAAGTTTGATTTTAGTCAGGCTGAAATCGATGCTGCCTTTACCAACGTTAAGGCAAATGTCGCCACCGTCCATGATGCCGGACAAGCGATGGAGCTGACAATGACCACCAGTACCAATTATCGTACCGTCGTATTTTGGACGGTTGAGGGTAAAGACTTCTATTGCTTAGAACCTTGGACGGCTCCTCGCAATAGTCTCAACACGGGTATCGATCTGCTGCATGTCGCTCCCGGCGAGACTTTGAACTGCAACGTTACTTTTAATGCCAAGTTTGTTTAAAATAAGCCTTGCGTAAATTCAATCGGGCGTGTTATCTTATTAAAGGTCTGATTAATTCAGACCGAGCGGGACGCTAGCTCAGTGGTAGAGCATTCGGCTTTTAACCGATTGGCCCCGAGTTCGACCCTCGGGCGTCCCATTTACAAAAAATCGATAAGTAGTTTAGGGAGTAGTAATATCTGCTCCCTTTTGCATTATTTCACGAATATTTTAGCAATCTCTAGTTAATTTTATGGCAGGGAGGATCGAGACTAACAGATCTTTGGTAAAGTATGTTTAGTTTAAGAATCGTGAATTGACGATCTTCCTTTGGAACGGCATTGCCCGCGATCGACGATCGAATCTAAAAGATTTAAATTTATAGGAGGAATTTCTAATGGCTCTCGTCCCATTGCGGCTTTTGCTGGATCACGCGGCTGAAAATAGCTACGGTATCCCAGCATACAACGTTAATAACATGGAGCAGATTCAAGCAATCATGCAGGCTGCTCAAGAAACCGATAGCCCAGTCATTTTACAAGCATCTCGCGGCGCGAGAAACTATGCTGGTGAAGCATTCTTGCGTCACCTAGTACTAGCAGCAGTGGAAACATACCCGAATATTCCCATTGCCATGCACCAAGATCATGGTAACAGCGCAGCAACTTGCTACTCAGCAATGAAACAAGGCTTTACCAGCGTCATGATGGACGGCTCGCTCGAAGCCGATGCCAAAACTCCCGCCAGCTTTGAGTATAACGTCGATATTACCCGTAAAGTCGTCGAAGTCGCTCACGCGATCGGCGTCAGCGTAGAAGGCGAGCTAGGCTGCTTAGGTTCCCTTGAAACAGGCATGGGCGAAGCTGAAGATGGACATGGTTTTGAAGGTGCGCTTTC
>NZ_JANYJC010000223.1 GCF_025361915.1 Chamaesiphon sp. GL140_3_metabinner_50 | reverse complement strand
AATCTTTAAAGACTTTTGACTCGTCTTGGCTTCACCATTACTGGCTCGACCGTGTTATAATCGTGTTAACGAATTTAACGAGGTTGTATAGGCTTTCAAACTATATAGTTGTCTAGGTTCAGTGGTGAAGGTAGTTAGCTCACAGAGCGGCTTTCGCCGATTCCGCGTCGCTGTTTCCCTCGACCGCTTTACTAATATAACCCGGCGGCCTAGTATTGTCAACCCCCTAAACCGAAATTAGTTCGATCTAGTGTGGGTAAGGATCTGAGCCTCTTCATCACTGCTTTTGACAATATTCATCCAATTTATTTGATGATTTTGTGGTTTTCGGATTGGCGAATAGGCAGCTACAAGCCTTATGGGTAAAGACTCTAGAGATTTTTTAGAGGTTAAAAAAATATTTTCAGTGGGTCTAATACTTATTAGCGATTCCCAGCAGTAAATATATCCTCGCTGTTGGTTTCTACACTTTAACTGTCGATCGATGTATTGCCTGGATCGACAAACTGACAGATCGAGGGTTGAGTGACTTTTATAGGTTGGGTGGAGGCACGAAACCTAACGCACTTACTGTTCGATCGACGAGCGCGTCATACGATCGAGTCTAAATATTGATGCGATTGGGTTTAGCTTGCCGTGACTACGGCAGGCTAAATCAAAGATTATGTGTAAGTCGCAAGTCGCTCTAGCCAACTTACGAATTAATAGCTATCGTCATCGACATGAGCATGAACTGTTAGCTCGTGGTTAACTTGATTGAGTCGATCGGATATTGCTTTGCGCCACTCTAAACTAATATCGGGATCGGCTAATACTTCTTGTGCTGATTGACGATAAGTCGCGCTAGTAGCTGCATCGACACGATCGACCTTTGCTAGATTTTCGTAGATAGTTTGTAGAGATTGCATAATGTTTACCTCACTATATTTATTAATCGATGTCTGAACTGTGATGAGAATAATTAATAGATAGACTATGATTTCCTGATTGCAAATCATCATAATTCATCATCACATCATCCCAGATCGCAGTTCAGACAATATTTATGGCAGATCGGTACTGCCCATCAGATATAGATCGCATTCGCGTGCGGCACCGCGACCTTCATTAAATGCCCAGACGACTAAGCTTTGACCGCGCCGACAATCGCCAGCGGCAAACACGCCAGGGATACTGGTGGTGTATTTTTCATGCTCGGCTTTGATATTGCTGCGAGGATCTTTTTCTAGTCCTAGTGCGTCAATGAGCGGTTGTTCGGGGCCGAGGAAACCCATTGCGAGGAGTACGACTTGGGCGGGGTTGACTTTTTCGGTGCCTGGGACGTGTTTGAGTGCGAATTGTCCCTGTTCGTTGCGCTCCCATTGGACTTGAACGGTATGCACGGCTGTGACATTACCATCTGTGTCGCCTTCAAATTTGGTGGCGGTGGTGAGATAGGCGCGAGGATCGTGTCCAAATTTTGCGGCGGCTTCTTCTTGTCCGTAGTCCATTTTGTAAACCTTCGGCCATTCCGGCCAAGGATTGTCGGCAGCACGTTTGAGTGGGGGTGTGGGCATGATTTCTAGTTGCTCGACGCTGTTGCAACCGTGGCGGATGGAGGTGCCGACGCAATCTGTACCCGTGTCGCCACCGCCGATGATGATGACATTTTTACCTGCGGCGGAGATGAAGTTACTATTTTCTCGACCATCTAAGACGGCTTGGGTATTAGCGGTGAGGAAGTCCATCGCGAAGTGGATGCCTGTGAATTCGCGTCCGGGAATGGGAAGATCGCGGGGTTTGGTGGCTCCAGTGCAGAGGACGACGGCATCGTATTCTTGACGAAGGTCGGCAGCAGTAAGATCTTTGCCGACTTCGACGTTGCATTTGAAGGTGATGCCTTCGGCTTCGAGGAGTTTAATTCGACGGAGGACGATTTGCTCTTTTTCGAGCTTCATATTGGGGATGCCGTACATTAGCAGTCCGCCTGGTCTGTCTGCGCGTTCTAAGACTGTGACCCAGTGCCCAGCTTGATTCAATTGGGCTGCGGCGCAGAGTCCAGCGGGGCCAGAACCAACGATCGCAATCTTTTTACCCGTGCGTTTTGCGGGAGGCTGGGGGACGATCCAGCCTTCTTCCCAGCCTTTATCGACGATCGAGTGTTCGAGGCTTTTGATGGTGACTGGAGACTTATGGATGCCCAGTACGCAGGAGCCTTCGCAGGGGGCTGGGCAGACTCTACCTGTGAATTCGGGGAAGTTATTAGTTTTGTGGAGTCTGTCGAGGGCTTCGCGCCAGAGTCCGCGATATACGAGGTCGTTCCATTCGGGGATGAGGTTACCGATGGGACAACCGCTAGCCATCCCGGAAACCATGCTCCCGGTGTGGCAAAAGGGGGTACCACAGTCCATGCATCTAGCTCCCTGTTGGCGGAGCTTGTCGTCGGGCATGGGGAGGTGGAATTCGTCCCAATTGTGAATGCGATCGACTGGCGAGATTTCGCCTTCGACTTCGCGCAGGTATTCAATAAATCCGGTTGGCTTGCCCATAGAGGTTAAATATAGTCGATTGAATAAATCTGTGGTGTGGATTAGCTTGCATCATTAAATCCAACTTGCTAGAAATATTCTAGGTCTGGGTATTTATATGGGTTCGAGCTATCACCGTTTCCAATTTTAATCCGATCGCATTAGTAGGATGGTTGATGGGTAAGGATCTGTAATAATTCTTGTGGAGATCGGAGCTGATTAGATCGATTTCTAAGTAGATCTGGGATTTAACATTTTGGTAGCAATTAAAGCTATATTAGGCAGTGTACATGGAGTCTCAGCTCTGTCCCCACCCCCAACTCCCCACTGTAGATGGATCTACTCCGCTCGTTACCGATTGGATTGTATTTAGAACAGCCGATTACTTGGTTGCATCGGCTCGATCCTAGAGTCAAACTTGGCTGGTTGTTGAGCTTTTTGCTAGCTCCGATTCTGGCTAGCGCGATGTGGAAATTAAGTTTGGTCGGCATATTAGTAATTATTAGCATTCTGGCGGGGATTCCTTGGCGCGCGCTCAAACAGCAGATGGGGTGGTTATTACTATTCGGTGGCGCGATTTTTATCGTCGGAATTTTTGCACCAGATAGCATTAATGTTACTCATCAACTGCGATCGCCACCAGATGCGGGGATGGAGATCGCGCAGCCTTATCAATATGTATTATTCAAACTCGATACAGGCGCGCTCCAGTTTAAAATCACCAGAAAATCGATCGATAATGCGATTTATGCCAGTAGTCTGATTTTTACTTCGGTTTACAGCACGACTGTTTATTTACTCACGACATCGCCTGAAGAAGTTGCCACGGGATTGGATGATTTAATGGCTCCTCTGCGCCGTTACAATGTCCCTGTCACTGAGATCGCGCTGACGCTCACTCTATCACTACGATTTATTCCCTTGGTATTGGAAGAGATCCAAAATTTAGTCCGCTCTGTTTATACGCGCGGTATCGATTGGCAAAAGTTAGGACTCAAAAATAGTGCGAAAGTTTGGCTGACTGTATCGGAAAAACTCCTAGAAAATCTCTTAAATCGCGCCGAACAAATCGCGATCGCGATGCAAGTACGCGGCTTTACAACTCCCAATACTCACAAGGTAGATTGGCATCAATTAAAGTTAAGAAAACTCGACTTTTTGGCAATGGCTGTTTTAGCGATTTTCTGGACAGCTAGATTTATTGTCGGCGGTCAAATTATTTAAATGAGGCGTTAGGCTCTAAGTTTGAGGTTTTAACCGGAGTTCGATGGCTGTAGACGATGCTCCATCAGAGCGGCTGTGCCTAAGGCCGGCTACACCAACGCCAACGAGCGATACTAAGCAACTTAATTCATGCTATGGTTGAGATCGATTGGCGATAATCATTCTCATAATTAATTCATGCTAGAGATTCAGCAATTAGCTGTCAATTACCGTGGCGTGCGTGCTTTGGAGCAAATTGACTTCCGGATCGAACCAGGTGAGCTGGTGGGGCTAATTGGGCCAAATGGAGCGGGTAAAAGCACACTGCTCAAGGCGATGTTGGGACTAATTCCGACCGCTAGCGGTACGATAAAATATTGTACTTGTCCGTTGTGCCAGCATTTGGAACGGGTGGCTTATGTGCCCCAAAGATCTCAGGTTGACTGGGATTATCCGATTACGGTTTGGAATGTAGTAATGATGGCGCGTACCCGTCAGCTAGGCTGGTTGCGTCGTCCGGGTGCGGCGGCTAAGGCGTTTGTCAATGGGGCACTCGATCGAGTCGGGATGCTCGATCTCAAAGATCGGCGGATTGGGGAGCTTTCTGGCGGGCAACAACAGCGCGTATTTTTAGCCCGCGCACTGGCGCAGCAAGCAGATTTATTCTTATTTGACGAGCCATTTACTGGCATCGATAAAAAAACCGAAGCTGTACTTCTGGAAGTTTTTGGAGAGCTGCGAACTGCGGGTAAAATTTTGCTAGTTAGTACCCATGAATGGGGAAAATCTTTGAGTCAACTCGATCGAATTTTGCTGCTCAATCAGAGTCTAATTGCTGATGGTTCGCCCTCTCAGGTAATGACTCCGGCTAATCTGCAACAAGCTTATGGGGTCTCCTTTCATCAGCATGGCAACCGAGATCCTGGAGCAGATTTATTCTGTTAGTAAAGTAAGTGGATGGTGGATAGTGAATAGTGGATAGTGAATAGTGTTGATATTTTTTATTGAATTGCAACTAAAATCTGTAACTAGCCAATTGGGTTAATCGCTTGCTCGATCGACGCTCGATCTTAAATTCGATCGCATCTTATACCAACATGTGAAAACGATTAAAACTATCCACTATCCACTAAAAAACTAGTAACCTTATTTTAACACAAGATCTGAGTATGCTAAATTTTCTCGTCGAGCCTTGGCAATATGAATTCATGCGAAATGCGATCGGCATTGGCATTCTCGTTGGGATCTTATGTCCGGTTGTCGGTAGTTATCTGATCGTCCAACGAATGGCACTGTATGGAGATGTAATTGCTCACGCTGTATTGCCAGGATTATCGCTTTCGTTTTTCTTGGGCATCGATATTGCGATCGGGGCGTTTATATCTGGAATATTGGGTGCGAGGACTATTTCCTGGATTCAATCGCAATCGAGAGTCAAGGTAGATGCGGCAATGGCTCTAACCTTTTCTAGTTTCTTTTCAGTCGGAATTATCTTAATTTCTATACTCAGAAATAATATCGATTTAGATAGTTTTCTGTTTGGGGATATTTTGGGTACGACTACAACCGACATCTATCGAACGGCGATTGTCACTGTGTTAATTCTGACAGTAGTTTGGTTATCTTATCAAGAGTTATTATTCTATACATTCGATCGCACTGGAGCTGAAGCAATGGGCTTACCAGTTAGGATGATTCATCTCGGATTTATGTCTGCAATTACGCTGACAATTATTGCTAGTATGCAGGCTGTCGGTGTAATTTTAGTAATTTCGCTATTAGTGGGGCCAGCTTTGACGGCATATTTACTCGTAAAAGAGCTGCATCAAATGATGATTGTGGGTGCAATTATCGGTGCATTTGCGAGTATGAGTGGAGTATATATTAGTTTTTATCTCAAGCACGTACCATCTGGTCCGGCGATCGTCATTGTATCTTCGGGGTTATTTATTATCGCATTATTATTTAGTCCCTCTCAAGGTATTTTGACTCAGAGGTTTCGATTGCCTTCCTAATTAATCGTTATTAATAGTCAACGTATAATAAACAATATTAAGATTGCAAAGAACATTTTTTAACTAGATTTCAAAATTATGGGAAGTTGGCAAGCGATCGGAGCCTCAATCGTGTTTGTAAGTGTCATCGGCATCATCATTATGGAGTGGATGCCACTAGCGGTTGCGGCGATGCTGGGAGCATTAGTGTTAGTGGTTTCAAATATTTTGACACTCGATCGGGCGATCGGCTATATTGCGATCGCTCACCCCACACTGGGGCTATTTTTTGGGGTAATGGTGATGATTCGATCGTTACAACCCACTCGGATCTTTGAGTATTTAGCTACCCAAATTGCGATCTTAGCCAAGGGTAAAGGCAACAGTCTGTTACTGGGGATTGTGGCAATTACCACCCCAATTTGTACCGTCTTTCCAAGTGCTACCACCGTCATGCTGCTTGCCCCCTTGATTCCGCCGTTAGCCCAAGAAATCGGCATAGATTTCGTGCCCCTGCTGATTCTGATGGTATTTGTTGCCAATAGTGCGGACTTATTAACTTTGGTAGGAGATCCGGCAACTTTTATCGTGGGTAGTTCGATTAACATGACGTTTATTGATTATCTCCAAACACTCAATTTTGGCGGTGTATTGGCAGTATTAGTCGTCGTGGCAACTTTACCATTTTTATTTAAGAAGATCTGGAATACCAAACTTTCCCACCCTGAAACATTGCCCCTACCCAAGATCGAACATCGCCGCGCGCTAGATTTGTCGGGGCGGAAATCCTCAATCCTGGCTCGACTACGCCACTACCGCCGGAGGTACTACCGCTGTTCTATGCCATGATGTATGGAGCAACTTTAGGTGGTAATGGTACCCTAGTTGGTGCATCGGCGAATATTGTGGCAGCAGGTATCTCGGAGCAACATGGTAAACCGATTTCGTTTCAACGATTTCTCTACTATGGGTTGCCCACAATGGGGCTACAGCTAGTGGTGTTGGCTGCCTATGTGAGTGTTGCTTTTCTCCGTAAATAATTAATCCAAATTTAGTTATCGCCTCTGACTGCTGTAAAATCTCACTGGTGGCTGCTTGTTTTTGAATGATGTTGGCGATCGAGGGTTCGGTCACGCCAGTAGCG
>NZ_JANYJC010000193.1 GCF_025361915.1 Chamaesiphon sp. GL140_3_metabinner_50 | reverse complement strand
AAATACCATTTCTTGAGGCGGAGTCAGATACCCTGGAGCCAGCAATTCTTTGACGATCGCTTCAGCACGCTCTAATTCCATTTATTATCCTCTCCGCAACAAGTTTTACGTCGATGCTACTTAGGATAACCGATTGAGTAGGGAGTGAGGAGTAAGGAGTGGGGAGTAAGAAGTAAGAAGTAAGAAGTAAGAAGTAAGAAATTAAGATTTTAGGGTTTTGATTGTGGATGCTAAAATTTTGATGATTATTTCTGCTTCTTCCCGCATGAGTGAGAATTTGTGTTCGGATACTAGTTCGGATTTAATCATGATGTTAATCCAGTATTTAGTTTCGGATGCTTCCTTGAGAGCAATCGAGTACTTAGAAATAAAATCATTTCTCGATTGAGCATAGACAGCCTCAGCGCAATTAGCACCAATGGATGTGCCGCTTCTGAGGAACTGTTTAGCTAATACTTTACCTGCATCATCAAACCGTCGGTTCGATAAAACTGAATAAGCTCTAATCACCCGAATTGCAAAATCTTCACTCCTCTTCTGAATTGTAAATTCTTCCATTACTCCTCACTCCTTACTTCTTACTCCTTACTCCTTACTTCTTACTCCTTACTCCTATTCCCTACTCGATCGGCACTTCTTGTAACAACCGTTCGATCGATTGAGAGCCGCGCCGACTGCCGATCGTGAGAATGCGGTGCGATAATACATAAATCGCTAGATCCTTCACATCATCGGGTGAAGCATAGGTGCGCCCTTGCAACCATGCCCAGGCTTGTGTCGCACGGTAGAGTGCCACCGAACCGCGCGGGCTGACTCCCAGGCTAATTTCGCGATCGTGTCGCGTGGCGCGGACTAAATTAACGATATATTTCTGAATCGCCGCGTCTACTTTGACTTGTTGACACTGCTGTTGCATTGCTTGAAGTTGCTCTGACGAAATACAGGGTTCTAAAGTAGCGATCGAATTCCCAGTCGCTAAACCTTGCAGCATCTGTAATTCTTCATTGGCATCGGGATATCCCAAACTTAAAGACACCATAAATCGATCCATCTGCGCTTCTGGTAGTACGAAAGTCCCCTGAGACTCGATCGGGTTTTGAGTAGCAATGACAAAAAAAGGTGCCGCCACCGCGCGCGAATGTCCATCTAAAGTGACTTGTCGCTCTTCCATTACTTCTAGCAATGCCGATTGAGTCCGAGGGGTCGCGCGGTTGATCTCATCTGCCAGTAAAATATTGGTAAATACTGGCCCAGCAATAAATTCAAATTCCCGATTACCAGGATTCCAGATATTCGTTCCGGTAATATCAGACGGGAGTAGATCGGGCGTACATTGAATGCGTTGAAATTTGCCATCGATCGATTTTGCCAGCGATTTGGCAAGCAAAGTCTTACCCACGCCAGGAACATCTTCGAGTAATACGTGCCCCCCAGCCAGTAGAGCTGTCAACACAAGCTGAATCGGACGATCTTTACCAACAATCTGGTGGGCGATATTTGCTCTGAGCCGCTCGATGGGTGATGAGGAAACAAGAGTAGCCATAGTTTATTACTGGGGTAGTCGAATGAATCGCGATTTTTAACAGATCGTCAATTCTGCTTCGAGATTAATTTTTGGTATCAATCTATATTGCCCACTTCCGATCTCCCATCTCCCATCTCCGAACTCCAAACTCCAAACTCCGAACTCCAAACTCCGAACTCCCATCTCCGAACTCCGAACTCCCATCTCCGAACTCCCATCTCCGAACTCCGAACTCCCATCTCCACACTCCCATCTCCGAACTCCCATCTCCCATCTCCAACCTCAAATTAAGTAGATAACTGTAACAACCCAATAATTTACCGATCTCAAACCTGCTAAATAAATTACAGTTAAAGAAGGTATTCACATCGAGATCGTATCAGACGGGGAAAACTGGCTATGCACCTAAGCGAAATCACCCACCCAAACCAGTTGCACGGTTTATCAGTTCGGCAATTAGAGCAAGTTGCTTTAGAAATCAGAGAAAAACATCTTCAGACAGTAGCGACTAGCGGTGGTCATTTGGCTCCGGGGTTAGGGGTAGTAGAGCTAACACTGGCACTGTATCAAACATTGGATCTCGATCGAGATAAGGTAGTTTGGGATGTCGGACACCAGGCTTATCCACACAAATTAATTACGGGTAGATATAACCGTTTTGACACGCTGCGCCAGAAGGATGGAATTGCAGGCTATCTCAAACGCAGCGAGAGCAAATTCGACCATTTTGGGGCTGGACACGCCTCTACAAGCATTTCTGCCGCCTTGGGGATGGCAATGGCACGCGACCTCAAGGGTGAAAATTTTAAATGCGTTGCCGTCATTGGCGATGGCGCGCTGACGGGTGGAATGGCTCTAGAAGCGATCGATCATGCGGGACATTTACCCAAAACTAATTTATTAGTGGTGTTAAATGATAATGAGATGTCGATTTCTGCCAATGTGGGTGCGATTCCGCGTTATTTAAACAAACTGCGCGTTAGTGCGCCGATTCAGTTCCTCAGTGACAATATCGAGGAACAACTCAAAAATATTCCCTTCGTTGGCGAAACAATTTCGCCCGAACTCGCACGGGTGAAAGAAGGGATGAAGCGGCTGGCAGTCCCCAAAGTCGGTGCGGTATTTGAAGAACTCGGATTCACTTATATCGGCCCCGTAGACGGTCACAATTTGGAAGAATTGATAAGTACCTTTGAAGGTGCCCACAAACACGCAGGGCCAGTCATGGTGCATGTCGTGACCAAAAAAGGTAAAGGATACACGATCGCCGAAAAAGATCGCGAAGGCTATCACGCTCAAAACCCCTTTAATCTGGCAACTGGTAAAAGTGCCCCCGCGACTAAACCTAAACCACCCACCTATTCTAAGGTATTTGCCGATACGCTCATTAAGTTAGCCGAACAGAACCCCAAAATTGTGGCAATTACCGCTGCAATGGGTACTGGTACTGGTTTAGATAAATTTCAGACAGCTTTCCCCGATCGATATATCGATGTGGGGATTGCCGAGCAGCACGCAATTACCCTAGCCGCAGGTTTAGCAACCCAAGGAATGCGTCCGGTAGCGGCGATTTATTCGACCTTCTTACAACGCGCCTTCGACCAAATCGTTCATGATGCAGCAATTCAACATCTTCCCGTATTCCTGTGTCTCGATCGAGCCGGAATCGTCGGTGCGGATGGCCCCACCCACCAAGGGATGTATGATATTGCCTATCTGCGGTGTATCCCGAATATGGTGCTGATGGCTCCTAAAGATGAGGGCGAATTGCAGCGAATGGTAGTGACTGGAATTAATTATACCGACGGGCCGATCGCGATGCGCTACCCCCGTGGGAATGGTTATGGCGTACCATTAATGGATGAAGGCTGGGAAGAATTACCGATCGGCAAAGGTGAAATTCTCCGTCAGGGTGATGATGTCCTGATGATTGCCTATGGTTCGATGGTACATCCCACGCTGCAAGCCGCACAACTCTTAAACGAACACGGCATTTCGGCAACGGTAGTTAATGCCCGTTTTGCTAAACCGCTAGATACCGAACTATTTGCCCCGCTGGCACGATCGATCGGTAAAGTAGTCACAGTCGAGGAAGGTTGCCTGATGGGCGGCTTCGGCTCGGCAATTGCTGAATCGCTGCTAGATTTAGATGTGGTAGTACCCATCAAACGAATTGGCGTACCCGACATTTTGGTAGAACATGCTACTCCCGATCAGTCATTAGGTAGTCTCGGTTTGACGAGTTCTCAAATTGCCGAAACAGTTCGGAATACCTTCTTTACTCAAAAACCCGTAGCGGTTGGTGTCTAAAGTTTGAGTTAAATTACCGATCGTTACTAGCTGAATTACCAATACCTCGATCGGTATGGGATTTGGCTAGTTTTTTTATAAAATAATATGAAATCTCTAATTGAAAAACTGATTAATGCGGGATTAGAATCAGTCAATCCCTTTAATGCCATTCAAAAGCACATACAGCTAGATGCCGATAATTTAGTTATTGACAAGCGCGTAATTAATTTAACTAATAAAGATATTCGTTGTGTTGCTGTTGGTAAGGCTTCCGTATCGATGGCTCTGTCGATTCACGAACTCCTCGGCGATCGAATATCTCAAGGATTGGTTGTGACTAAATACGACCATTTAAAGAATGTTAAATTTCCCAAAAATTGGGAAGTAATCGAATCAGCACATCCAGTTCCTGACGATCTTAGTTTATATGCTGGCGATCGCGTATGGAAATTACTCGATGGTTGTACAGAGCAGACACTAGTGCTAGCTTGCATCTCTGGTGGGGCATCTGCTTTAGTCGTTGCGCCGCATAATTGGAATGCTTTAAACCAACTATTGACTAATCCGCCTACTACCGAAATTAGTCAAAATACTCAAAAATTAATTCAGGATGCTTTATTGAGTAATTCGATAGATATTAATACCTTTAATCCCGACCAAAATATTTCGCTAGCAGCACTCCAAGCGATCGGTACTGCACTATTAGGGAGCGGCTTATCGATCGAGAAAATAAATGCAGTGCGATCGCAGATCGATCGTTTAAAAGGTGGTGGCTTAGTAGAAAGAGGAGGTGCGGGTAAAGTCATCGGACTAATTTTATCAGATGTTATCGACGATCCGATTGGATCGATCGCGTCCGGTTTAACCAATCATCCAAATGCCGATAATATTTTTGTGGGTAATAACCTTCAAGCTTGTAAAGCCATCGAGCAAGCGATCGATAAAAAAGCATACACAGCGAAAATTATTAAGACTAATCTCCAAGGAGAAGCACAGATTTGTGGTGTAGAAATTGCCACTAAAATTATTGCCGCACCAAGTAAGACTATTTTAATCTATGGCGGTGAAACGACAGTTAATTTACCTGAAAATTGTACTGGTATCGGTGGAAGAAATACCGAACTAGCATTAGCAGCCGCGATCGAATTAGCCAAACATAACGTTCCTGCATGGATAGTGACACTAGCAACCGATGGTACCGATGGGCCAACAGATGCCGCAGGAGCGACGGTAAATGAAAAAACGATCGATCGGGCTTTAGCATTAGGACTGGATGCTCAGTTGGCACTCGATCGGCATGATAGTTATTCGTTCTTTAAACAATTAGAAGACCTCCATATTATCGGAGCGACGGGGACAAATGTTGCTGATATCACGATCGCAATTCGTCCGTAAGTAGCTCAATTAGGTAAAAGGAATAATAATCTAATGTCAATACTTAGTTTCCTCGCGCAGGTAGTAATGGTTCGATGAGGGCAAGAGATTGCATATTAGTGCCGATCTTTTTATCGGCCACAACTGTTGATACACAACAACCATAGCGTTATCGATCGGTAGTTAGTGCCGATCTTTATGCCGATCTTGACGCAATATAGCTGTTGTCAACAAGGAGTCGATAAGAATACCTTTAAACTATGAATATCCCCGCTAGAGATAAACTTCTAGCGGGGATAGCTAAAAACACTCAAGATGTAAGCTCATGATGCCAGCCAAAGATCCAAATAATTACGATCGCCAGTTTCGGTACTTTAACCGGAGATTAAGACAATTAGAGGATACTCAGGCATCGCTCCCAGAATTAGAGCGGGTATTTACCGATCGCAAGCAGCTCTTTGAACAACGTGTCTACAATGAGATCGACACGCTAGAAGACCAAATCGAGGGCAGATTTGACTGCTTAGAAATGCGATTGGATCGATTAGAGACGCGGTTTAACGAGTTCGATCGAAAATTAGATATTATCCTTTCTAGATCTCCAGAGCGCACTAGCAGATCGGACGATTAAGTGATTTCGGGAAAATTATTCCCCGAAAAATGTCTGAACTATGATTAAAATGATTGAATGATGATATAGATGGACTGCTATCCGATCGTCTTAGTCCATCTATATCATCAGATAAATCATAGTTCAGCCCGTGTATTCTCGATCCGGCATCACCTTAACTTCGGAGAGTTACTCGGAATTTATCGACCAAAACATCTCTGACTTTCTGTTGGAGCGGCTCCACATCGGCATCGGTTAATGTGCGATCTAGTGCCCGATAAATTAGCCGAATGGCTAAACTTCGTTGTCCGTCAGGGACATTAGTACCGCGATATTCATCGAATAGCTCGACATCTTCTAAAAGTTCGCCGCCAGCTTTAGAGATCGATTTTTGGATATCTGCTAAAGATAGCTCGATCGGGGCGAAGAAAGCCAGATCGCGATCGGATGCGGGATAGGTAGAATAGTTTTTAAAAACTGGTACCAACCGTTCTTCGGCAGCAAGGTAATTGAGGATCGGATCGAGGTTGAGTTGGAAGACATATACCGCTGCTGGGAGGTCTTTTTCCTGCCGAAGTTGGGGGTGTAGTTGTCCGAAATAGCCCAATTTTTGTCCCTGCAACCATAATGATGCGGTGCGTCCGGGATGTAGCTTCGGATCGGATCGATCGGCTTGATATTCGACGGGGATTTTGAGGCTGTGACAGACGCTATCGAGCATTCCCTTGGCTTCGTACCAGGTGAGGGGTTGTGGCTTACCACCAGTCGTCCAGCGTCCGATCCCAGCATCGCCGCCGAGGATGCCAGCGAGTACGTCGGTTTCTGTTAATCCGGTTTCGTCGCGTCCGAAAATTTTGCTAATTTCAAAGCCTTGGAGTGCGCCGTTACCTTGCGCGAGGTTGGTTTGGAAACTTTGAATTAAACCGGAGATTAATTCCGATCGCAGTGTCGCATATTCGGCAAACATCGGGTTAATGATTTCTACCTGCGATCCGTCATTGAGTTTCTCGATGGCGTAGGAATATTGGACGACTTCATTTAAGCCGACAGCACGGAAAGCGGCGCGAATTTGGCGTAATAATTCCTCGTCGAGGGAGAGGAAACCCGCCGCCGATTCTGATGGGAGCGTATCCATAAACCGATCGTAACCATACAATCGGGCGACTTCTTCGATGAGGTCGATTTCCCGTTCTAAATCGCGGTAACGGTAAGGTGGAACTACCACATCCCAGACGGTTTCTTCATTATCATTTAACGTCGCTGTCAATTGACAACCCAAGGCTGTCAGCGTCCGTTCGACATCTTCAGTCGTAATTTCCCCAGGTTCGCCATCATCATCGATCGGCCCTAAGATCTGATTTAACCGTTCTAACCGGAGTTGGATCGATCGAGGTTGGAGGGTTAGATTAGGACGACGATCGCTGATATCCTGACAGATTATTTTACCGCCAGCTAGCTGAATAATTAGCTCGATCGCCCGCCCAGTTGCTGTTTCGAGTTCGGCAAAGTTGACACCGCGCTCGTAGCGAGTCGATGCTTCCGATCGCATTCCGCCTTGACTCCGCGCCGATTTTCGCACGCTGACTGAATCGAAAATGGCGGCTTCGAGGACGATGTTTTGAGTACCTGTCGATACTTCAGTATTTTCGCCACCCATGACCCCTGCCAGGGCAATGGGAGTGGCACTAGCAGTAATTAGGAGGTTTTGAGCGGTAAGCTGACGATCTTGCCCGTCTAGGGTCTTCAGGCTCTCGCCTTGTTTCTCCGCAAGGCGCACGCCCATTGCGATCGTTTGACTCCCACTGACGGCTTGCAATTTAGCCGCATCGAAGGCGTGTAAAGGCTGCCCCCACTCCAGTAGGATGTAATTTGTCACATCCACCACGTTATTAATTGGGCGAATCCCGGCGGCTTGTAAGCGACGTTGCAGCCAGTCGGGGGACGGCGCAATTTGGATGCCTTCAATTAGAGTAGCAGAGTAAACGGGACAAGCCTGAGCTTCGCTGACATTAACAGTTAATTGCGGTTGCTTGGCAATTGGCGACGCATTCACAGTCGGGAGTTTTAAGGCTCCACCAGTGAGTGCGGCGACTTCTCTGGCAATGCCCACCATACTCAGCGCGTCAGCGCGATTGGCGGTAGATGAGAGATCGAGAATGACATCATCCAATCCTAATAAGGGTCGCACGTCAGTACCGATCGCGGGTGTATCGGGATGCTCCGCTTCGCCGAAAATATAAATTCCTTCCGAATCTTTAGTCAATCCCAATTCCGAG
>NZ_JANYJC010000115.1 GCF_025361915.1 Chamaesiphon sp. GL140_3_metabinner_50 | reverse complement strand
CCAACAGTATACGCCGAACTGCAGCGATCGATTCCCGATCTAGTCTATTACCAAACAGCGCGAATTTGCGCTCTCGCTCCCCTAAGTATCGATCCGATACATTCAGGCAAAATTACCATTTTGACCGCAGGCACAGCCGATTTACCCGTGGCTGAGGAAGCAGCTTGTACCGCCAGCTTATGCGGTTTTGCCGTCGAGAAGTTATGGGATGTTGGCGTAGCGGGAATTCATCGGCTCTTGAGCAATCGGCATATTATCGACGATGCCGATGTCTTAATTATCGTCGCTGGCATGGAAGGAGCTTTACCTAGCGTCGTCGCTGGTTTAGCAGATTGTCCGGTAATTGCCGTACCGACTAGCGTTGGCTACGGTGCGAGCTTTGGCGGCATTGCACCACTACTGACAATGCTCAATTCCTGCGCCGCTGGTGTCGGTGTCGTAAATATTGATAATGGCTTTGGTGCGGCTATTTTAGCCTGTCAGATTCTCCGCACATCAGCAAAGATCGCCAACAGAGATAAGCTGAAAGCGAAATTGCTGGAATCCCCCTAAATCCCCCTTCAAAAGGGGGACTTCCGGATCCGGTTCCCCCCTTTTTAAGGGGGGTTAGGGGGGATTCAGATCTCAAAACGAAGTCCATCCGACTTGTGTGTACACCGTAGCCTTGGAAAGGGAGACTTCTAAAATCCAAAATCTAAAATCCAAAATCCAAAATCATTACCCCTGATATACCAACAGCGTAAAATTAAACGCACTCCCTTTACCCAGTACAGATTCTACCCAAATTTGTCCGTAATGGGCGCGGACGATGCGCTGACAGACAGCTAAACCGATGCCGTAACCCGATTGTGACAGATCGCGATCGAGTCTGATCCGATCTTGAAAAATCAGTTTGTGATTTTTTTCAGGAATGCCCAAACCAGTATCAGCGATACTAACTTGAATGGTTTGCGCCGTACGGTGGAGGGCACTGATGTGGATGCGACCGCGATCGGGTGTATACTTGCTGGCATTGTCGAGCAAATTGGCGATCGCCTGACGTAATTTATCCACGTCACCATAGACAAATGGCAAATCTTGGGGAATATCGGTCGTTACTAGTTGCGCTTTGGCTTGAAATTGGGTATCTAGTTGAGCAACTACCCCCGAAACTAGTTGAGTCAGATCGAGCTTTTGGGGTAACAGTGCGAACTCAGGTGCGTTTGTAGCTAATGGTTGCAGGATATCATTAACTAACCGATCGATCGCGTGTAATTGAGTGCGCGCGCGATCTATTAATTTAGCGATCGCAATTGGCTCTAAAGCGTTAGCACGATAATCGTTGGGATTATGAATAATTTCCAGCGTGCCTAATGCTAAGGCTGCTGCGGTGAGCGGATTCCGCAGATCGTGAGCCAAGACAGACATCGCCCGATCTTGTAATTTTAACCGATCGACTAACGCTGCTTTTTCTTGTTTGAGCGTAAAAACTTCGTCGGTTAATTTAATTAGTTTACTGACATAATCGATCGAATCGCTTAATAGTAGCTGTTCGTTTGGCTGCGGAGCGGGAGTGACAGCTTCGCGATCTCGATCCGGTAAGCTATCGCTAGTAAATAGCTCCTCTTGCCAACGTTCCCACCAGTTATCGATTTGGTCGAGCAAATTACTCCCAGCTAAAATCTGACGGGGAGTAGGATAGAGCTTTAATAATGCTGGGGTGGCAATGACTCGATAGTGTTCGGCTAAGTCTGGTTGTTTGACAACATCTACAACTTGTAACTCGAACGACTGCTCGGTATTGAGCATTACCAATCTATTACGAATTTCTTGATTGTAGACAGAACTAGCCATCCGATCGTCGAGAAACAGCAGCAACTGTAAAGATTTAGATGTATGACTGGGGGAATAGCGATCGGTTGACATTCAGTCTGGTTGGCGGAGCCTCTCCTGTAAGAGAATTGAAAGTTAATTTATAATTATGAACTAATTCTTAAATTTTAATAACAAAATTTTAACATCTTTTAAAAAAATGTCACGATTCGTTCGCGTAGCGTCTCTGTAAAATAATCGATAAGAGCGATCGCTCACTCTCATGTGCGATCTCAAAAGTGGCGGATGGGGAAAGCCGCACTCAGAGCGCGGATCTGTGAATGCCAGCAGCACAAATAATAAATAATAAATAAAAGAGACGGCAAAGCTTAAAATAAGATTAACGGTAGGATCTTACTATCTTATCGACTGCCATTCGTTCCCACATGCTATCTCTATGAGTACTCCACTCGGTTATGTTGCGTTAGTACTACACGCTCATCTCCCCTTCGTTCGACATCCTGAGAGCGATTTCGTTCTTGAAGAAGAATGGCTGTATGAAGCCATTACCGAAACATATATTCCCCTACTCCACGTTTTTGAAGGATTAAAGCGGGACGGAATCGACTTTAAAATTACCATGAGCATGACACCGCCACTGGTGTCGATGCTCCGCGATCCGCTCTTGCAAGAGCGATATGACGAACATCTTGCCAAATTAGAAGAATTAGCTCAAAAAGAGATCGATAGCAACGAGCATAACGGACACATCAAGTACCTAGCAGAGTACTATGTTAAAGAATTTGCCGCCATTCGGAAAACTTGGGAACGACACGATCGCGATTTAATTAAAGCCTTTAAAGGATTTTTAGATAGTAACAACCTCGAAATCATTACCTGCGGCGCGACTCACGGTTATTTACCGTTGATGCGAATGTACCCTGAGGCGGTATGGTCGCAACTGCGGGTGGCGTGCGAACATTATGAAGAGAATTTCGGTCGCGCGCCCAAAGGAATTTGGCTGCCAGAATGCGCCTATTATGAAGGTCTGGATCGGATGATTGCCGATGCTGGCTTGCGCTACTTCCTCACCGACGGACACGGGGTGATGTATGCACGTCCGCGTCCGCGCTTCGGGAACTACGCACCGATCTTTACCGAGTCTGGGGTCGCCGTCTTCGGACGAGATCAGGAGTCGTCTCAGCAAGTATGGTCGTCGATGGTGGGGTATCCTGGCGCGCCAGAATATCGAGAATTTTATAAAGATTTAGGCTGGGATGCAGATTACGACTATATTAAGCCGTATATCATGCCCAACGGTCAGCGGAAAAATATCGGCATTAAATACCACAAAATTACTTCCAAGACTGGCGGTGAGAAAGCTCTCTACGATCCGTATTGGGCGAAAGAGAAAGCCGCCGATCACGCGCAGAACTTCATGTATAATCGCCAGCAACAGGTCGGAAACCTCGCTGGGGTGATGAAACGTCCGCCGCTAGTCGTATCGCCCTACGATGCCGAATTATTCGGGCACTGGTGGTATGAAGGCCCTTGGTTTATCGATTTCTTCTTCCGTAAATCTTGGCACGATCAAAGTACCTACGGGATGACGCATTTAGCCGATTATCTCCGCGCTCAACCTACCCAGCAGGTATGTCGCCCGTCTCAATCTAGTTGGGGATATAAAGGTTTCCACGAGTACTGGTTGAATGAAACCAATGCCTGGGTATATCCACATCTCCACAAGGGTGCCGAACGGATGATCGAATTAGCACGAATGGAGCCAGAAGATGAATTGCAGTGGCGCGCGCTCAATCAAGCCGCACGCGAGTTATTACTAGCGCAATCTTCCGACTGGGCGTTTATTATGCGAACTGGCACAATGGTACCATATGCCATCCGCCGCACCCGATCGCACTTAGTTCGGTTCCACAAACTCTATGAAGATCTCCAAGCGCGGAAAGTCGATAGCGGTTGGCTGGAAAAAGTCGAAACGATGGATAATATTTTCCCCAGCATTAATTATCGGACTTATCGACCATTGTAATAATGCATTAGCATTAGCTTAGTTTTAAAGCTCCCTCTTTTTGACAAAAACAGGGATATTCAGTTTTAGATGAACTAGTTAGGCGCAAATATTTGTTAGATATAAATTGCCTGAAACATAGATGGTGGGCACTGCCCACCCTACATTTCAGTTTTAGATAGTCAGGGATTAATCGTTCCTGCGTAAAGACCGATAATAATGAGAGTTAAAGGTAATAAAATTAAGATGCTATTAATCGTCGTGCCGATCGAAGGCGTAATATCGGGCGGATTTAATTCAGAGTTATGAGTGGTATCTACTGCCATGTTTTAGAAGTTATTTTGATAAATCTCAGATACATTATCTGCCGATTTAATTCAAAATCGCATCGCTCGATCGAAAGGTGCTGGCTCGATATTAGTCTGTCAAAATGAGTAGCTATTTTGGCTTACCACTGTAAACGACTGCCATCCCAAGAGAAGAATTCGCCACTATCGCTAGCATCCAAGCCATCGATGACAGTTAATAATTGTGCTACACTTCGATCGACTGAAAATAACTTTTCAGGTGGCACATTGCGCTGAAAAGGCAGCGACAATCGGGTATCTGTCGTACCGGGATGGAGTGCTACTAAAATTGCTTGGGGACAAGTGCGTTTATATTCGATCGCAGTATTGCGAATAAACATGTTCAGCGCGGCTTTTGAAGCGCGGTATCCATACCAACCACCGATTTGATTATCGCTAATACTACCGACTTTAGCTGAGATAGTCGCTAATATCGATCGATTTTGATGCTTGATTAATGGCTGAACTTGTTTGAATAGTAATATCGCCCCAACGCTATTTACTTGAAAGTAGCGCACTAGTTGTTCGGCGTTAATATGTCGCAAGCTCTTCTCTGGCTGCATCTCACCTTCATGTAAAACACCTACCGAATTAATTACATAGTGCAGTTCGGTTGTTTCAGTCTGAATTTTATTAACTACCGCTGCAATTTGCGCTTCGTCGGTAATATCCATCTGCAAACAACACAATCGTGGATCTGTTATCGCTAGCAGCTCTGTCGCCGATTCTAACCGCCGATAAGTAGCATAAACGCGATCGACATCGGTTTTGTCAAGTAACCCCCGTACAAAACCCAAACCGATACCCTGTCCCCCACCGACAATGAGTGCAGTTTTTAAAAATTCATTAGTTGGATTCATCTCTGTTGTCTTTCTCTGCGCTCTTTGCGCCTCTGCGGTTAATATTCTTCATCTTAGAGGATGTCTGAAAAGTCTAATTGCTCCGGTTACAGTGGGTAAATCCCCCTGTCTTGTCGTTTTTTTATTCGGGGGGAACCCCCGAATAAAAACGCCGCTAAATCCCCCTTCAAAAGGGGGACTTCCGGATCCAGTTCCCCCATTTTTAAGGGGGGCTAGGGGGGATTTCTAGGGTTTATGCTTAACAAAATTGAGTTTTCAGACATCCTTTTAGATCGCCAAAAATAACTAATTACCAGCTCTAATCTTAGCTAACAAAGCATAAAAAGGTTCCCAGTTATTATCCTGAGTAATTGGTTCCCAAATCGCTTCGATTTGCGGACGTAGTAGAATAGTCTGGGGATTCGATCGATCGAGCATATTACTTACCGAATTTAACTCAGACTCAGGTAGATCGCTCAAAGCTTGATGATAGAGTTGCAACCATTTATGATATCCCGAATTACCGACGATTTCTGGCATTAATTCAGTCTCATTTAAGATTAAATTAAGATCTAGTTGCCATCTTAATTTAAAGGCTTGACTCAAATCGAAGAAAAACTGATGGTACCCGACTTGAGTATCAGCTAATAATTGTAGCGTCGCCACTAGTAACTCATCTCGGACTGGAGTAGTATCACCTGTCAAGCCTAATTTCTGCAACATCAGCTTTTTATAAGCCGGAAAATAATAGTCCTCAAATTTAGCTAGCGCAGTAGTCATCTCCGCCGGGTCTATTATTGCCCCTAAAGGCTGCTGGAGCAGTTCTAAATTCAATTTACAGATTCCAGGCTGGTTGCCGTAACTATAGCGTCCGTAATGGTCGAAATAAGCAGCAGTAAAGTCTGGATTATAAGTAGGTAAAAACGCATAGGGGCCATAGTCGAAACTTTCGCCCGTAATCGACATATTATCGGTATTGAGTACCGCATGGCAAAAACCTACCGCCATCCATTGGGCGACTAATTCGGCGACTTTTTGCACTAATTCTGCATAAAAACGAGCGTAGCGTTCGCCACCTTCAAGCTTACTCAAATGGCTATAATAATAGCTAATAACGTGGTCTAATAACTTCCGACTCAAATCTGGACGCTTGAGATAGTTTAACCGCTCGAAAGTACCAAACCGAATATGCGATCGACTAAATCGTACCATCACCGAAGATCGCGTCGGCGATGGTTCGTCTCCCCGCCATAGATCTAAACCCGTCTCTACCATGCTCAAACAGCGCGAAGTTCTCACTCCCATTTGATGTAAGGCTTCCGCCGCCAATACCTCGCGCACGCCACCTTTAAGCGTTAGCATCCCATCGCCGCCGCGAGAATAAGGCGTTCTCCCCGAACCCTTGGTACCAAAGTCATACAGCTCTTCGTCGATATCTCGCACCTGTCCGTACAGAAACCCCCTACCGTCGCCCAATCCTGGATTGTACTCACCAAACTGATAACCGTGGTAACGTAGAGCTAGAAAAGGATGTGCGGGATTGACAAATTTACCGAAAGCTTCGGTAAAATGTTCGTCGCTAACTTCTGTGGGGTCTAATCCTAGTTGCACCAATAAGTCGTCATTTCTAAACCTTAATATCTGTTGGGGAAATTCGGCGGCTACTACGTCATCATAGTAGTCAGCACCCAAAGATTCTAGAGCTGTTTCGTAATTGAGGATGAGGATTGGATTCATAAATTAGTGAATAGTGGATAGTAACAAGTAAGAAGTAAGAAGTAAGAAGTAAGAAGATTGAGGTTGCCAAATTTTGTTAATAAGTGTAGCTAATGAAGAATATAGTATTTATTAAAAATAATCTCGCAGATCGATCGGGAGCGATAATCTTGAAGTAGAAATTGATAGGTTTAACTATCCCCTATTCCCTATTCCCTATCCCCTCATCTTATGTCAGACTCTTTAATGTTTAATAACGATGCTTATGTGTTGCTAGAAACAGACAGCCCGGAGCAGATCCTTACGCCAGCAGAAATGTCGGCGAAACTTCAGGAAATTGTTACTAAATTTGCCGATGAATTACCACCCGACGTGCTGGCAATTAGTGGCATAGAAAATCGGGTGCAATATCTCCTAGATACTAGTTGTGAGCTGGACTTAGCACCAGGAGAATACTTGCAATGGTATGCAGTCAGACTAGAAAAATAAGTCTGAATTATTTAAGCAGCGGCGACAGCAACTGGGGTGCGATCGACAATTAACGTCAGATTAATTTCTTCTTTATCTTCATCTGGCTCGATGGTAGCATCGACACCTGGGCCGAAAAACTTAGCAATTTTTTCACGTTTTTCTTGCCAAACATCAAGACTCATAAATGGCGAGTAAAATTGCAGTGTTAGGGCGTAAGCACCACCGACTTCTGATTCTTGTAAACCTCTAAGAATGGGTCTGTCGTCATCGCTAGGAGCCAAGCCTAATTTTTCTAAAGCAAGATCTAAATGAGCTTCTTGTCCGTAGCGAAAGCGAGTGACATCTTTGCGAATTTGATGGAGTGTGGGTGTTGCTTGTTCGTCCCTGAGCTTAATTAAATTTGCAGGCGTAAGCTTTGTAAAGGGGACTGGTTCGAGTTCTGCTGATTTGAGAGCCAAACCGCCGAGGAACAAGGGAATACCATAGAAAAACCCGATCAAATTGAAGGTCGGATCGTCGATCGCGTATGCAAAAAAACCAACGAGTGCGAGGAACCCGCCAACATTGATGAGTACTAAACTGAGCGGAATTTGACTGAACATGTCGATCGTCTGAAAAACTGGAATCTTTATCATTATCAACTAACTCTCGCTGATGTGGCTACGGGAGTAGGCAGATAATTGAGATTCGATCGTGCCAAAATGGGAAGATAAGATCGTTATTCTTGTCTTCCCAACCGATCGAGACTAGCTAGTTTTCGATTTAGCAGTCGTTTTTTTGGCGGTAGTAGTCTTCTTGGCTGCGGTGGTTTTTTTTGCTGTAGTGGCTTTTGCCTTAGTCACAGTGGTTTTCTTGGTAGTTGTCGCCTTTTTAGTTGTGGTTTTCTTCACCGTTCCACCCTTGGCTACCAGTAGGCTCAGAGCGGTTTCTAAGCTAATACCTTCGACTGTTTCGCCTTCAGGAATGCCTGCGTTAATTTTGCCATGCTTGATATATTTACCGTAAGGGCCAGCAAAAATCGCTACGGGTTCATTATCGTCAGGATGGTTGCCAATCGTCCGGAGCGGTTCTTTTTTACCACCACGGACGGCTTTAGGTTCGGCTAGAATCTCTACAGCCCGCTCTAGGGTGACTGTCAGCACGTCGTCGGGTGCTTTGATCGAGCGATACTCTTTGCCTTCTTTACCGCGATCGTAGAGGATATAGGGGCCGAATCTGCCTAGATTGGTTTGGAGTTTGCCACCTGTTTCGGGGTGAGTGCCTAAACTGCGGGGGAGTTTGAGGAGTTCGACGGCGATTTCGAGGGTGACATCTTCAAGTTTCATGCCTTTGGGCAAGGAAGATTGTTTGGGCTTTTTCTTACTATCTTCAACCTTGTCGCCCAGTTGGACATAAGGGCCGAAGGGGCCGAGTTTGGGATAAATCGGTTCGCCAGTTTCGGGGTGGTTGCCCAAGGTATCGGGGGTGCTGCTCTTTTGTTTGATCAGCATCTCGATCGTTTCTGGGGCGAGATCGGCAGGGGTGAGATCTTTAGGAATGGAGGCATTCCCCGCTTCGGTTTCGATGAATGGGCCAAATTTAC
>NZ_JANYJC010000082.1 GCF_025361915.1 Chamaesiphon sp. GL140_3_metabinner_50 | reverse complement strand
TCGCGCTGCTCTCTATCCAACCTACGCAGGTTATTTAATCCTCATTCCTTAGGTTATTTAACGACTTCACATCAAAATTTGCTGAGTCTTAGCATCAGGTTTGAGTGCGAAAGTAGCGATTAAAATGCCCAAAACCGAAAGAATCGCAGTCGGAATAAAAGCATTGGTATAGCTCCCAAAAATATCTTTAGCACTACCAGCAACTAGTGTTCCCGCCAAAGCTCCCGCCCCATATGCCGTAAAAACCATGCCGTAGTTTTTAGTGTAATTGACCGGGTTAAACATCGATAGCGTTGCCGTAGGTGCGATCGCCAACCATCCGCCCAAAGATAACCACAGCAAACCGAAGGCGAAAAAGTAATTGACAACCTGCCCTTTACCAGTATTTAGCATCACGATCGAGGCTACTAAAATCATCACATAAGACAGAATCGCCGCCATTTTAGGCTTAACCCGATCTGTCAACCAACCGAATAAGGGGCGACCTGCACCGTTAAAGATGGCAAAAATTGATACCGATGCTGTAGCCGTATTAGTATCGAGTTCGATGATTTCTTTCCCGACATTAGTTGCAATTCCAATTGCCATCAAACCAGCCAGGGTACCGATCGCATAGCAGCTCCACAGTGCAAAAAAGCTCGGCGAACTCAGTAAGCGATCTGGCTCAGTACTAATGGATCTGGGCGTAAACTGAGGACTGGGTTGCCAGTCTGTTGGCGGAAATCTAAGCCCAGTTGCAATCGCCACTAAAATCGCCGTAAAAGCCACACCCAGAATTCTGAACGTGCTATTGATGCCATAAGTAGCGATCAGATAACTAGCTAGGGGTGCAGTAATTAATGGTGATAGACCAAAACCAACTACTGTTAAACCGACAGCTAATCCTTTACGATCGGGAAACCACTTAGCTGTTACTGCAATCGGTACGCCATAGACAATCCCTACGCCAGCTCCAGCAATAAAACCGTAGGTAACAATCAATAGCGGAATGCTAGTGGCAAAACTGGACAAGAAATATCCCAAACCAACGATTGTACCTCCGATGGCGGTTACTTTAGATGCACCATAGCGTTCGATATATCTACTCGCGATCGGCATTAAAATGGCAAATACTACCAGCAATATGGCGAAGGGTAGCAAGGTATCTGTTGCCCCAATTGTCATACCTTGCTTTTTAAAAGCTTCGGTCAGTGGCTTGCGAAAAATGCTCCAGGAATAAACTGTACCCAAGCAGAGCATCGCTGTAATGCCTAGTGGTAAAAATAGCCATCGACCTTGCCGAGCGGGTAAGCCAAATACTTTCAGGTCATTCATCATATTTTATGCGATTTCGATAGGGGAAAAATGTCTAATTCGGACAAAATCAATTTATAACGATTGCCATTGGGCTGCTTTTTTATCTATTTTGCTGATAAATTCAGCTTTTCCGTCCATGTAACTCTCAATATCGTTGGGATACTTTTGGGCGAGTTGTTGTTTTAACTCACTATACTCTAGTGCGGTTTCTGGATGAGATATCAGATAATCTCGAAATGCCAAATGACGATCGATCTGCGGTGAGCCAGTCTCGAAGGTATGAATGTGGTGGGTTCTCAGCCCCTCAGCATTATCCTTACGAAAAAAACGACGACCGACAATTCCATGTTCGCCCATCCCGACATAGCCTAAAGATCCGATCTCCCGATCTCGCTCGTCAACTTTGGCAAGATCTTTTACCTCTATTAAAATATCGATAATGGGTTTGGCATAAATCGTGGGAATTGAGGTACTACCAATATGGTAAATATTCACCATATTCTCGCCAAGTGCCATCGTCAAGTGTTGAGATTCAGCTAAGAATACCCGCTGCCAATTTCGATCGTGTGGAACGACGATTACTTTTCTAGTCATCATTGATATTTATCGTTCGCGAACGCATTATTGCTGCTCTAAATTAGACTGATGCGGCGAATACTGCCATTTGAGTTGGCGCACCAACTTCAGGGTCGATATTACCAATGGGTTGAAATTCTACGATATATTTATACCGATCGGCGATCGCATTTGCCCAATTTTGAAATTCAACCCTTGTCCATTCAAAGCGATGATCCGGGTGGCGGAGTTTTCCTGGGGGAAGATTTTCAAATTTGACATTATATTCTACATTGGGCGTAGTCACGATCGCGATTCGCGGTTTAGCAAATTCAAATAATACTCGCTCGAAGGCTGCGAGTCGATCGAGTTCCATGTGTTCGATGACTTCAATTATTGTTGCTGCATCGTAACCATTAATCCGCGCATCGCGGTAATTTAAGGAGCCTTGAATTAATTGCAATCGTCCTTTTTGATGGGTGGGCAATTTATCGAGGACGCGCTCTTGGGCGTATTCTAGCGATTTATGGGTGACATCCATCCCCAAAATTTCTAAGAAGATTGGCTCTTTAAGTAATAATTTGAGTAGCTTTCCTTCTCCACAGCCCAAATCGACAATTTTTTGTACGCCGTTGGCTTTAAGTGTTGCCACGACGGTTTCCATCCGCTGCTGATTGAGGCTCATCCGCTGCTCGATGATTTCTTCTTGGGTTGCTTGCTCTGGCGTTTCGGTGGCGACTTCTTCGACGGCAATTTGCGCCAATGCATCGCGAGTCAGACCGCGCTGACGTTTGAGATAGCGACTGGTAATCTCCTCCTTGAGTGGATGAGTACTCAGCCAGCCTTCGCCGTGGCGAAGTAATTTCTCGATCTCGTCTTCATTGACGTAGTAATGCTTGTCGTCATCCAACACGGGAATCATTACATGGAGATGACTGAGCAAATCGCACAGCTTAATAGTATGGGTGAGTTCGACATCAAAATAAGAGCTGTTCCCCCAATCAGGAAACGCTTCATCGAGTGCTAACCGCTCCACCCGAACTTCATACCCTAACGGCTCGAATAAGCCCCGGAGAAAGCCTTCTCGCCCCCGACTGGGTAAGACGGGAATCCGGGCGACAAGCGGAATGGGAGTATCGGCTAAATCTTGTTTTTGGGCACACCTACCAGTCATCGCGGTGCGGAATACTTGAGAAATTGCCACGCTCAAGAAAGAAGATGCGGCATAGGGTCGATCGCTAACGTATGCTGCTAGTGTCTGTCTTTTCGCGCCAGCTTTACCTCTGGCTAAATCTACCGGGTTGATATCTAATACCAGAGCCGCCGTACAGCTAGTCTCGTTAGCTTCGGGGTAAAATACTTGAGCGGTACCGAACGACAGCTCGAACGCCTGACATTTTTCGGGATGCTTGAAGAGCAGGTATCCCAGATCTGTGGCGGGTTGATGGGTGGTAGAAATAGTCAACAGCATCGGATCGATAATTTTCTGAAATATATATGTCCACTGTACTCGATCGATCGAGATTGTTAATTTAAAAAATATCGTTATTGTTTACTAATTGTCTTTATGGATACTTCCCCAATCGTCACCTCCCCGCAACTAACACCAACAGATTTGGAACGATTATCTTACTTACGCTCGATTCAACCTGCCAGATCTACAACTTTACGATCGCCTTCTAGAGGAGATCGGATTGCCGATTTAGTTACGCAGATCGTTGGTTCGTGGCGGTTTATTATTATCCAAAGTTGCCTGCTGACAGTTTGGATCGTACTGAATGTTGTTGCTTGGATCGGGCATTGGGATCCATATCCATTTATTTTGCTCAATCTGGCTTTAAGCTTTCAGGCTGCATACGCCACGCCATTTATTTTGATGAGTCAAAATCGCCAATCGACGCTCGACCGCGATAATGCCCAACAAGATTTAGACTGCGATATCAAAGCAGAACTGGAGATCGAATTAATTCATGAAAAATTAGATTTACTTAAAGAGCGAGAAATAGCCGATCTCCATGAAAAATTAGATTCACTTAAAGATCGAGAAATAGCAAATCTGCATTTGTTAGTCCGATCTCAAGCCGAAACGATCGCCAGAATTGAGGAGTTATTGTTACGACAAATTACTACGGATAGGAGATAGGGGATGCTTCTCTTCTCTCCGAGAGGCTACGCCAACAAGACGCTTTGAAAACGGCTTCGCTCCGCACAAGTAGGGGATAGGGAATAGTTTAGATTTAAAATTGGTCTTATTTTTCTAGCGATCTACTATTTAGAAAGTTATTGGAGATCTTCAGTTGGTGTCAGGATGTTTGTCGATCCTGAATCGATGATTGGATCTGGGGTGTGAATTTCTTGAAGTGTGACTTTTTGAGGTGGAGCGAAGGAAAATTGCCCTCGTGCATTAGAGGCGATCGCTAAAGCTGTACCCAACACCAAATAAACTGGTAGTGGTAAGTCGATACTCTTAATAGATTGATATAATTGGGCGATCGCTAACAGAATAAAGAAGATTGCAATCCAAGATTGAGCCATACATTTAAATATTGAGAGTGGCTGAGGGGTGTGGGGCTGTTAGAGACAATCTTAGCTTACCCTGGCGATCGGTAGCCCAAATCTATAATTCCGTTGGCGTAGCCTCTCCCTTAGAGAATCGCACATATCTGAATAAACCTTAATTGTCAAGGGTGGAAAAACGGACATAAGTTAGTCACAAAAAGAGAGCGACAATCGATAAAAATATCGTATTTATAACATTCTTTAATTTTAAATAAAGGTGATAAGCTATTAGGCGACGAGTTAGGAAACCTTAACTTTGGCAATTGTTGAAATAACCCCCGATTTTTCCAGTTTAACTACTACCGATCGATTATTAGAGTCGATCCGCGATCGCCCCGACGGTATCACAATTAAGGAGTTAGCCGATAACTTAAACCGCCCCATCTCGATGCTCCAAATTTGTCTGAAAATTTTGATAGCTAGCCGTAAAGTAGCTGTCAGAAGGCATCATCACGGACAACATCCGGTCACAGTGTATATCTCAAAACCAGATTTAACTCATTCTCCGCAACAGTTTTATCGATCGACTCATCGTGATGAAAATCGGGTAACACCGCTGCATTTGAGAGAAGTTGCTGGTTTGACAAAATTACAACTTGCCATCGAGTTGGGGATGAGTGTCAGAACGATCGATAGTTGGGAGCAAAAACGCTCTCAACCTAAGCTAGTTCCGTCTCAGCTCAAGCAGATGATGTCTGTTTATCAATGTACGATCGACGAATTAATTGCGGCTTTCGAGCAATAGAGTATAAAATTATACTCTATTGTTTGATACCTGCCTTTGAGTAAGTGCTAAATAATACCTTGCCATTAGCAACCGCTTGAAGTTTGATGACTAATGGCCCTAATGTATTAGTGTCCCGATCGACAATCGCGTCGATTTCGATCGGGTACTTTTGTTTTTTGACTAGTTCTAAAAACCGAACATAAGTAGCTAATTGTCCGTCGCCAATTTGCGGTCGATCTTCTAAAATTCCGGATCGGCGCGCTCGTAATTGTGCGGCTACTAATAAAATATTTAGTTGTTGACGAATTTGCTCTTCATTCATCGCTGTAGCATCAATATTTACCGCCGCAATTTTCGTATTGCGATCGAATACTTGTCGATCGGGCGTGACATCGATAAACACTCGCACATTGCGATCTCCAACGACATAATTACCAGTTGAAAGTACTCGAATTGCATAACTGCGGCGTTCGCGCTTAGGCTGGATCGAACCGATAATTTGTTGTTTGACTTGCGCTAATTGACTGGGTGTGACTTCAATAATTTTCTGAGTGCGATTCTCCAAGGGAGAGGCTACGCCAACGACATCATCGGGATTAGTTGCTTGAAGTGCTGTGAGATTCGCTCGAACTAATAGGCTGTCAATCTCTGTGGTAACTGCTAACGCACTGCTGGCTGTGAGAGTAGTACTAGCTAACACCCGCTCGCGAAAAATTCCAATGTTTCCCTGCCGAATTTTTTGATACTCTTGCTCGATACTATTGACTTCTTTTTCTAAAGATGCCAGTCCTTGACGATTAATTTTGATTTCTAATTCGGTTTTTTTGAGCTGTTGGTCTCTGCGTTTTAACTGCAAGGCACGAGTTTGAAACTCTCGCTCTAATTGTTGGTGTTGCTTATCTTTCTCCTTGAGTTGCGCTTGTCGAACTGCGAGTTGGCGATCGAATTGCTCGATTTGACTTTTCAAGCTCGATAGTTCTGTTTGCTGAGTTTGAAGCTGGGTTTCTAGAGTCACCAATCTTTCCGTTCGTCGCTCTAAATCTTGAGCTAGTTTTTTTGCAGTATTTTCATAAGTTTGGATCTGTTCGGTTTGCTGAAGCAAATTTGGTTCCACTGTCGTCAGATCGAGCCGCTGTTGGAGTCTAACTCTTTTACTGTTGGTAATATTAACACGCTCTTGAAGGGGGACGATTGCCGTTTCTAGCCCCGTAATTCGTTCCTCGATGTCGCTTACCTGCTCGACAATTACCTGCTGTTGTGCGGTCAAATCGCTGCGATTGCGGGCGATTTCGGTAACTTCGCGGACGAGATCTTTGCGTTGAGTCGATACAGATTGTAGTTGCTGCTTGGTATTACTAAAATTTTGGGCGGCGATCGATTGCTTGAGTAATTCATCTTTGAGCGATTTATCGCTCCCTGAGAGTTGATTTTGGGCGATCGATTGCTCGTTACGGGCGATTTCTAGCTCTCGCTGAAAGCGGTCTTTTTGTTCGATCGCGCGATTGAGATTTTCTTTGGTATCGGATAGTTTGCGCTGAATTTTTTGGAGGTCGAATACCCCCGTCCGGAGCTGTTCGCTAGCTCCAAAAATCAGTGTTAGCACGGAGGCAGAAATCAGTGTGCCAGTGACGATTGTTACTAGGGTGGCGGTCTGACGCGGACGTAATTTAAACAAACTCAATCGCGCCTTACCTACCCGCGTGCCAATCCGATCGCCGGACACCGCAATAATGCCGCCTAAAATTAAAATTGCCCCGATTAGCATGTAGCCGCTGGTCATATTAAAGGTTTTAATTATTAGGCGATCGATATTGTCGGCACTGCAATAACTAGCTCTTGCCGCGATCGCGGCATTCGCCGATGAGCTAGATGCGCCCGCGACAATTATGTTATTCACTCTGCGGAAAATTTTCAGGCCGCTTCCGCAAAGCGGACGCTACGCGAACGGCTGCGATGGTACTTAGCAAGCATTCGAGTTACAGATTGAATTGCAATCTTACTCACTGATGCACCGCAGGCGATGGCAACGTTAATTAGTTAATGAAGGTTTGTATCCGATCGGTTTCAGGGCTTACTGCTTATGATATCACAGCCATTATCACCGATCTAATTTGAACGGGTTCGTTCGCGCAGCGTGAGCTATGCTCAATCGGCTAAAGATGGCAAAATAATCGGGTTGCTGATAAATATTAGCCCGAATTGATTGTCGATCGGCTCCAATGTGCCATAGAATCTAGGGATTGGTTGTAGTGGATTAGTTGCCAATGACTTTGGGCTTTGGGTTTGATTCCCAGTTTACTGAATCCTGGATTCGCCAAAGTCTAGACCTAGGATTAGTAATTGCTCTCACATTTTTAGTGTTATTGGCGGTCAGAGATCGTCGCACGCTATGGATGGTAAGGGGGTTGATTGTGTTGATGGTGGCCGCCGCGATCGGCGAACGGTGTCAATTGCGCCTACTGAGCTTCGTTCTAGACAAATTGGTAGTAGGTGCCTCACTCGCGATGTCAGTTGTGTTTCAGTCAGAATTTCGCCGCTTTTTAGAGCAATTGGGGCGGGGTAATTTGCTGCCTTCCTCGATTCGATCGACTCGCCGCGTTAGCGATACCGCCGATCGATCGATCGACCAAATTGTCGATGCCGTTAAAGAATTATCGCAACAGCGGATCGGTGCTTTAATGATTCTGGAAACCAACGAGATGATGGACGAGCGAGATTTTGCCGTGCCGGGAGTCAGGTTAGATGCTAAGTTATCGAAGGAATTGATTCAAACCATTTTCCAAACTACCACCCTACTGCATGATGGTGCCGTATTTATTCGCGGCGATCGCGTCATCGCCGCTGGGGTAATTTTACCCTTGTCAGATCGGGCTGCTTCGCGGCAGCTAGGCACCCGTCACCGAGCGGCAATGGGAATTACCGAACGCACGAACAATTGTCTGTGTGTCGTCGTCTCCGAGGAAACGGGTTCGATTTCGCTAGCCGAAGCAGGCATCCTCGATCGCCCCCTGACTAGCAGTAAACTAAAGGAGCTATTAGAAACTCGGTTTGCGCCCATTGGCGAACGCGAATCTGTCGCGCCGAGTTTACGCAGCTTGGGGCGTAAATTTAAAAGTCGCACGATCGGGCTGTTGCGTCGCTTGCTACAATTACCGGAAAACAAATGAATGATGAATTCACCACGGCATGACAATTCATCATTCATCATCCCTAATCCCTAACTTCTTTAGATGACTTCCAAAGCCACCAGTCTCATCGAACTACCTACCGATTTAGATTGCACTCAGTTACCACAACATATTGCCGCGATCATGGATGGGAATGGGCGATGGGCAAAAAGCCGAGGCTTTCCCCGGATGATGGGGCACAAACAAGGTGCAAATGCGCTCCGGGAGCTATTGCGGTGCTGTAAGGATTGGGGAATTGCCGCGTTGACTGTCTATGCTTTTTCAACTGAAAATTGGGGCAGATCGATCGAAGAAGTCGATTTTCTGATGACTTTATTTGAAAATTTATTTCAGATCGAACTTGCTGAAATGGTTGCCGAGCAGGTGAAGTTAGCTGTGGTAGGTAATTTAGATAATGTTCCTGCGTCGCTCCATAGCGCGATCGATCGGGCGGTGACTGCCACTCAACACAATCAAGGCGTGCGGTTTACAGTCGCAATTAATTATGGCGGCAGACAAGAAATAGTTCATGCCTGTCAGCAAATTGCCACTCAGGTGCAGCAAGGACTGATAAAATCTACCGATATCGATGAAAGTACCATCTCTAAGTACCTCCACACCGCCGATTTACCCGATCCCGATCTGCTAATTCGCACCAGTGGTGAAATGCGGATTAGTAACTTTTTATTGTGGCAGTTGGCATATGCCGAAATTTATGTTACGGATACATTATGGCCCGATTTCGATCGCCGCGCTTTTCATCAAGCTTTACTCAATTACCAACAACGCCATCGGCGATTTGGCAAAGTTTAGGGAGAGTAAGGAGTAAGAAGTAAGAATTAAGGAGTCCTAAACCCCAAGTCTCCCAGTCCCCCAGTCTCCCCGTCTCCCCGTCTCCCCGTCCCCTCGTCTCCCCGTCCCCTCGTCTCAAATTCAGCACGTTTGTCTATTAACTGGAGCTACAGCCCAATGTTGGATGGCGATGAGTCTCGATCGACAAGCGATAAATTTCAGCAATTGCAGTCGCGCTTACAGAGTCTGTGGCACAGCTTTGACGCGCAGATTGATAGCGATTGCGATATTTTAGTAGTACCATCGTTGAGTCTCGATCGCGGCGAATTGCTCAAGGTAGAAGGGTGCATTCATTATGAAGAAAGACTGTTATTTTCGCTGATGCGATTATCAAACCCGCGCACGCGAATAATTTATGTTACCTCCGTACCGCTCACACCGATCGCGATCGATTACTATCTTCAATTATTGCCCGGAATTCCCTTTTCCCACGCCCGCGAACGATTGCTGTTATTCTCAACAGACGATTATTCGCTCCAACCCCTAAGCCAAAAAATTCTCGATCGTCCGCGCCTGCTCGATCGAATCCGCCAATCGTTACGTCCCGATCGATCGGTAATGATGTGCTACAATTCTACCGCGATCGAGCGCGATTTGGCTTTGAAGTTAGAAGTGCCGCTCTACGCACTCGATCCCGATTTACTCTACTGGGGTACTAAAGCAGGTAGTCGGCAGATTTTCGCCGAATGTGGTTTACCCCATCCCGACGGCAGCGAATTAGTATACAACGATCTCGATCTCGCCCAAGTCGCCGCAGATTTGTGGGCGCGACAACCTCACCTAAAACGCATGGTAGTCAAGCTCAACGAAGGCTTTTCGGGTGAAGGTAACGCCATCCTCGATTTACGTCCCCTGGGCGATCCTAGCAGTCATTCAGAGCGCGTCCGGTCGATTAGTCAAGCCTTTCCGCAGATGAGTTTTCAGGGACATCAAGAAATCTGGACGAACTTTCAGGGTAAAATCGGTCATCTCGGCGCGATCGTCGAAGCTTTTGTCGAAGGAGAGGGCAAGCAGTCGCCCAGCGTGCAGGGCTGTATTACACCAATGGGCACAGTAGAAATTCTCTCTACTCACGACCAGATTTTAGGTGGTTGCGACGGGCAAATCTTTTTAGGCTGTCAATTTCCAGCGGCGGCAGGTTATCGCCTGCAACTTCAGCAATTAGGTTTGGAAATTGGTAAAAACCTGGCAGCAAAAGGCGCGATCGAACGATTTGCAGTCGATTTTATCGCAGTACCGAATGCTGATGGAAAATGGGATTTACACGCGATCGAAATCAATCTTCGTAAAGGTGGCACTACTCATCCATTTATGATGCTCAAGTTTCTGACTAATGGGAATTATCAAATGGATGATGGTCTATTTTACTCACAACAACGCACGCCTAAATATTATGTGGCATCAGATAATCTACATCGCCCCGAATATCGCGGGCTGCTACCTAGCGATCTGATGGATATTATCGCTCATCATCGCTTGCATTTCGATACCAGTACCGAGACGGGGACTGTTTTTCATCTGCTGGGTTCTTTATCAGAATTTGGTAAAGTCGGGTTGACTAGTATCGGTAATTCTCTCGCTGAAGCTCAGGCAATTTATAATAAAGTTGAAGATGTTTTAGAGTGCGAAACTCAATCGATCGAGTCGCGCTCTTCACTGCCAATTTTCTGGAAATGTCGTTAAATTAATTGAGAATTGAGAATTGCGGCTCTCGCTCGTCGGGTTTCCCGACGGTATAGAACCCATTTAAGATCTCTACGGCTGGTGGGAAAAATACGTCATCCTGTTATTTTTACAGATCTGTAGGGGTGGGTTTATGCTAGTTAATGTCGATGTTACTGTTCGATCTCGGACAAAACCCACCCTCCTCCACTAGCATCTAAAAAGATCTCAAATGGTTTCTATAAGTTCGGGCTAATAGCTCAAGTTCTCTGAAGAGAACTAATTAATTTGGTAGTTCTCTTCAGAGAACTTGAGCTGTTAGCCCCTGCTTGGTGCATTTTCATGGACGGGGAACCCGTCCGAAAATGCATCCGCAAATTCATTTGAGGGCGGTGCAGAAACGAAGCTAGGAGTCATAAATCTTCACCTGAAAATTCTACTCTCTCTGTGCGAGCGATTCTCGATCGATCCCTCCCACACTCTACAGCTCACAGCCTCCTTCCCACCCGATCGTGCGGTAACCCGTACTCTACCCTTGCTTGCCATGCCATACCCCAGTCGGCTAAATTAGCACTCAGCAGTTGAGAGTGCTAAAAACTCATAATAAACATGGCATCATTATCGTTAACCGTATCCACAGTCAAGCCTTTAGCAGATCGCGTCTTCGTTAAAGTCAGCGCATCCGAAGAAAAAACCGCAGGTGGCATCCTGCTCCCCGATACAGCTAAAGAAAAGCCCCAAATCGGCGAAGTCGTTCAAGTTGGCCCAGGCAAACGCAATGAAGATGGTACTCGTCAAGAGCCAGAAATCAAAGTTGGCGACAAAGTTCTCTACTCCAAGTACGCTGGTACCGACGTGAAGCTCGGCGGCGACGAATATGTGCTGTTGTCAGAAAAAGACATCCTAGCAGTAGTCGGCTAAACAGTGTCACTTCGTCACTAACAACTAACCCTCTACACATCTAAATTAAAAGATTATGGCAAAGCGAATTATATACAACGAAAATGCTCGTCGCGCGTTGGAACGTGGGATGGACATCTTGGCTGAAGCGGTAGCAGTTACCCTCGGCCCTAAAGGTCGTAACGTAGTCTTAGAGAAGAAATTTGGCGCACCCCAAATTGTTAACGATGGTGTCACCATTGCTAAAGAAATCGAACTCGAAGATAACGTCGAAAACACTGGTGTAGCTCTGATTCGTCAAGCTGCATCCAAAACTAACGACGCTGCTGGCGACGGTACTACTACAGCTACCGTACTCGCTCACGCGATCGTTAAAGAAGGTTTACGCAACGTAGCCGCTGGTGCGAATGCCATCTCCCTCAAACGCGGGATTGACAAAGCAACTGGCTTCCTTGTTGAGAAAATCGCCGCTCATTCCAAACCTGTAGAAGACTCCAAAGCCATCGCGCAAGTAGCAGCCATCTCGGCTGGTAACGATAACGAAGTCGGCGAAATGATCGCCAACGCGATGGATAAAGTCGGTAAAGAAGGCGTTATCTCTCTAGAAGAAGGTAAGTCCATGACTACCGAACTAGAAATCACTGAAGGGATGCGCTTTGACAAAGGCTATATCTCGCCTTACTTCGCAACTGACATGGAGCGGATGGAAGCAGTTCTCGAACAGCCTTACATCCTGATTACTGACAAGAAAATCAACTTGGTTCAGGATCTCGTTCCCATCTTAGAGCAAGTAGCACGTTCCGGTCGTCCTTTGTTAATCCTAGCTGAAGACATCGAAAAAGAAGCTCTCGCCACCTTAGTGGTTAACCGTCTGCGCGGTGTATTAAACGTTGCAGCAGTTAAAGCTCCTGGTTTTGGCGATCGTCGTAAAGCGATGCTCGAAGATATCGCAGTCTTGACTGGTGGTCAACTAGTAACTGAAGATGCTGGTTTGAAACTAGACGCGACTAAACTAGAATCCCTCG
>NZ_JANYJC010000242.1 GCF_025361915.1 Chamaesiphon sp. GL140_3_metabinner_50 | reverse complement strand
ACTTTATTTACGCCGTTAGCAGGAAAAGCACAAGGCGTTTTCATCCAACCTTTTCCTTCGACTGGTTACTCTTCAACTACAATTTACGTACCATCGGTTCCTGACGATCGAGCTTATACGAATGGGATAACGACGACAACTTCGACAGAGTTATACTCGCCGAGTGTGGTTTACCCTGGTAGTAACTCTTTTCCTGGCTCGGTAACGACTTCCTATTATGGTAGTGGTTATCCAACCCGTTATCGCCAAGAAATCAGACCGATCGTAGTTTTTCCGCAGCCAAATACCTATCCTCGCGCGGTACCCTCGACTTGTACCACATCGATAATCGGCAGTCCAATTCCGAGTCCGATCGCCCTAAATCGCTATACTGGTACTCCTTGTCAGTAAATTAGATGTCTGAACTATGATTGAAATGATTGACTGATGGACGAAGATTAGACTGCTATCCGACAATCTTAGTTCATCTATTTCTCAGATAAATCATAGTTTAGATGGTAGATTCCCGATCGGGAATCACCTAAGTCAGTCCGCCTACGCGGACTTTGTGTTATTAGCCACGATTTTAATCGTAGGCGTTGCTCTAATCCCTACCCGCTCTGTGCGATCGCCACGGTAACAAAACCAGATGTCGAACTGAGCCGAAACTTTTGCTTGGGTACTAATAAAATATTGCTGCGTGCCGCACATAGAGCTGCTGCTTCGGCGACGCTAGCCGTTCCGACTAGTGTCGATACCAATTGAGACGAGCGTGCAACCGTGACGGAATTTAGCCGTTCTGGGCTGTATGTTTTTAAAAACCAATCCGACTCCCGACAAAAATCGATTAATCCTGGCTCATTTGCTTTGAGATCGAGTGTCGCAATCCCCGCAATTGTGGCGAGATCTAGATCGTACTCGGCACATACTGACTCGATCGCGCTCTCAATAGCGAGTTTAGATATACCCCGCTGACACCCGATCCCTACCCATAAATATTTAGGCGTAGCATTAGCAACTAACATTTGCAACAAAATCACTGGTAAAACTCGATCTCTAGTCGTTACGCCGATCGACAAAAGTTTTAGCGGATTTACTTATAAATTCTAAATCAATCGAGCTATTTTAACCAGATCTACTGTTAGCATTCAGCCAAATAGCTTAAATATTGAAAAAAAGTATTTGTTTTATACACGCGTGCTACGATTGTTGCAATCGATCGATAGTTCGATATTTTAATTCGCACAATTAGCATTGCTTACGACGAAATAATATGCGGCTTTCAGATCGAAAGAATACCATTTGGATTGCAATTTCTCTATCGCTTCTAACAGCATCGATAGCCTCTAATTCAGTTAAATATATCTTGTTCGATCGCTTCTTGCTATCTAGCTCAGAGAAAAAAACAAGCTTCGCGAAAATATCGGTATTAACAGAAGATTTTATCGGTAGATGGCAGATTGATTGGGTGCGAAAAACAGGCGGGGGAACGGTTAAATCTAGCGGTAGTTACTATTTTCAGAGAGATGGTAAATTTACGTCTCAATTTGTATTTCATATTAAAGACAAACTCAAAAATAGCACTGCCGATTTATTGGTAAAACAAGAAGGTAAATGGCTAGTAAAAAGCCAGACATTAGTTTTAATGCCTCAACCCGAAAAAGTTACGATCGAGATCGTTCAATCCAATCTTACTGGCTTAACTTTAGATGCAGTAACGATCGCCAGCAAGAAAGAAGAAGTATCGTCAGTTTATGCGATCGATCGCAACACAATTAAATTAGTAAGATACAGGGCGGATGTACTTTCAGATGCTTTTTATTACAATATGATTAGAGTTAAATAAACAATGTTATCTGTTGCGTGAAATTGCAGACGATCGTCAAAAGCAGTTTAAAATTAATCGGTATTTTTGCAGTTACTCAAGTAAATTAATTTCAATATAACGACCGTCGAGATCCTCCATTGGAGACGCTCCGCGAACGAGATCGTATCTAAAATTACAAACCTATGCTAAATTTATTTGAAAGGCTGGACTTTCAAAAAGAAAAATTAATATTAACTGTAAATAATGCTTTAATTGTGTGTCTTTTTGCCCAGATAACTTCAGACATTTGGCTGGTAAACGATCTATTGAAAACAACAATTAAATATTTGTTGTTGCTGCTGTCTGTTTTAATTTTCACGCTGGAAGCAAAGTGGCTTCAAAAATTAAGCAACAAGAAAAGTATGTCTTTCTTATTGTTATTTTTAGCTTATGTTATACTTGCTTGCTTTTGGTCTGGTCTGGAAAATAGTTTTTCTATATATAGCAAAAGTATCTTATGCATTATTATCTATATTCATGCCATTATTTATGTTTATTTTCAAACAAAATTATTTCACGATCTGCTCCTCCTGTCTTCAGTAATTATTACATCTAGTGCGTTTATTTCTTTGCTCAACCAATATCTTTTTCTAAAACGTTCCCTTTCCTACAGAGGATTCCGGATCTATAGTTCGGGAATTGCTAACTACGCAGATTTTGGCAACCCTAACTATGCAGCCTTTTTTTATGGTTGCTTTGCCGTATTTTTATGTGGTTATTTGTGCGTGTATAATCATAAAGTTAACAAAACAATCCTGCTGGCGGGGGGGACAGGCGTTCTCCTCTTATATGTAATTTTAACTTACTCTCGGATTACTTGTTTGGCAGTGGTAACGAGTATACTACTCATCTGTTTGACTACACGCAACTGGAAAACGTACAGCATTTTAATTATTGGTACAATTTTAATCTGTGTTGCAGTGCCATTATGCTTCGATAAAATCGAGTTTGAGCTATTCGATCGCGGTTTTTCTGGTCGTCTAAATATTTGGCAGAATATTATTTCCCAAATTGCCCATAGCCCATTTTTTGGCAAAGGAACGGGTCATCCCTACAGCTATTATGTTGTTGCCCCACCAGCAGTGACTTATGTAGCTATACAAGCTCACAATTGGTTTTTACAAGCTATTTATAACTATGGACTGGTTGGGTTGAGTTTATTCGGGCTTTTTATCTGGCAACTTTTTAAAAATGGCTTGAAAAATTTAGAGCAGGCAAATGTGAAAATTTATTTCGCCATGTCTCTATATGCGCTGATATTAATGGCGACAGATGTTGAGTCTATTTTTGACACTGTAGCTTGGCCATTTTTTTGGTTGCCAATTAGTTTGCTGCTAGCAGCAACTATGTCCACAAACAAGATTGAAGTAGTGGCTGATTAGATCGGAATTTGGCATTCGTCGGAATTTAGCCGTTTTGGGTTGTATGTTTTTAAAAACAGACCCGACTTGCGACAATAATCTACCAATCCTGGCTCATTTGCTTTGCGATCGAGTGTTGCAATCCCCGCAATTGTGGCAAGATCGAGATCGTACTCGGTGAATACTGACTCGATCGCGCGACGGATCGCTAGTTGAGAGACACCTTGCCCAGAGCCGATCCCTACCCATAAATACATGTCAAACGAAGTCACTGGTAAAACTCTATATCTAGTCGGTACGCCGATCGGAAATTTGGGCGATCTGACGATGCGGGGACTTCAGGTATTGCGGGATGTCGATACGATCGCGGCTGAAGATACCCGTCATACTGGTAAGCTGCTGCATCATTTTGAAATTAAAACGCCCCAGATTAGCTATCACCAGCATAACGAACAACAGCGCATTCCCGAACTGCTCGATCGATTGCAAGCCGGAAAATCGATCGCGTTAGTTACCGATGCGGGGATGCCAGGAATTTCCGATCCTGGTTATCTGATTGTCTCCGCTTGTGTCGCGGCGGGGATTCGGGTGATTCCGATTCCGGGGGTAACGGCGGTAATTACGGCGGTGAGCGCGTCTGGCTTGCCGAGCGATCGATTTGTGTTTGAAGGCTTCATTCCAGTTAAGGGACAGGAGCGACGAGATCGATTAGAATCGGTTTCGGGCGATGCGCGGACTTTGGTATTTTATGAATCTCCCCATCGGTTGCGCCAAACTTTAGCCGACTTTGCGACGACATTTGGTGAGGATCGGCAGATTGTCATCGGGCGAGAATTAACTAAATTACACGAAGATTTTTGGCGGGGAAGTATTAATTCGGCGATCGAGCATTATACTAACACCGAACCGCAGGGGGAATATACGCTCGTGGTGGCTGGCGCGCCTGTGAGCCATCCCACACTATCGGATGAAGCGATCGAACGCGCTCTAATTGAGTTAATGCTTAATGATACATCGCGCTCTCAAGCCAGTCGGATTGTCGCCGAACAAATTTCGCAATCGCGCCGCTATGTCTATCAATTAGCACTCGCGATCGATCTCGATGCCGCTAAAAATCTTTCTGACAGTTAGATATCGTGTAGGGTGGGCAATGCCCACCAGCTAGGTTTCAGGCATAATCTATTTTATAAATAATTGCATCTACCTACTTAGATCCTGGTGGTGGCGGGTGGGTTTTGTTCCAGATCGAAAGTAATATCGACATTAGATTGCATAAACCCACCCCTACAGATTCAGAAATTCACCATCCACTCTAGATACCTAATTTGACACTGGCAAAGAAGTAACTGCCAAACCTACCAAATCTTCAATGCGGCGCAGATTTGAATCGCCAGCCAGATAACCGATACCGCGATGTAAATGCAGCCGAAATTGCTGCGCCAAAACGTCTGGAGTCAGATCTAATCCATCGCTCAAACACCGCTGCTTGAGCGCGAGAATCGAAATATCGGCTAATTCTCCGCCAAATACCTTCCACGTCATTTCGAGATTGCTATCGGCGGGAATCGGCACTACCGAGGGCGGTGCGGTTTCTGCCAGAGAGCGAAAAAATGCCCACCGACACAAAATATTCCACTGCTCGATTTTAGTCGATCGTTTGAGTTTTACGAGTTGGTCTTTAGCCGTTTGGGACAGTTTAATGTTATTTATAGGGGGTTCCATGACGATCGGTTATTAAAAATCGAGGACTTGAGATTGGAGCGATTAACCCAGCAAATACCAACTATGTCTACAGCTCAACGCAAAGCCGAACATATTCGGATCTGTTTAGAATCAGATGTCCAGTTTAAGACTCAGGGGAGTGGATTCGATCGCTATCAATTCAGCCATAATTGTCTGCCAGAATTAGATTACCAAGATATCGATCTTACTACTAAGTTGCTCGGTAAGCAGCTCGGCGCACCAATTTTAATGTCCTCGATGACTGGCGGTACCGAGCAAGCCAAAGCAATTAATTATCGCTTGGCAGAAGTGGCACAAGAGTATAAATTAGCGATGGGGGTGGGTTCTCAGCGGGTTGCGATCGAACAACCGCAACTCGCCGATACCTTCCAAGTGCGCCAAGTTGCCCCAGATATATTATTACTCGCAAATTTGGGTGCCGTCCAACTTAATTATCGCTATGGGATCGATGAATGTTTGCGCGCGGTAGAATTACTCGATGCCGACGCGCTGATTTTGCATCTCAACCCCCTCCAGGAGTGCATTCAACCCCAGGGAGATACTAATTTTAAAGGTTTGCTCGATCGGATTGCTACCGTCTGCGCGCGGCTTCCTGTCCCCGTGATTATTAAAGAAGTGGGTAATGGCATTTCGGCAAGCACCGCACAGCAGTTAATTGCCGCAGGTGTGAGCGGCATCGATGTCGCAGGTGCGGGGGGCACTTCTTGGGCAAAAGTAGAAAGCGAACGCGCTAAAACAGCCCTCCAGCGCAGGCTCGGCGAGACTTTTGGCGATTGGGGAATTCCGACAACTGAGTGCATTACTACCATTCGTCAGATCGCGCCGACGATTCCCTTAATTGCTTCTGGCGGGTTGCGAAACGGGTTGGATGTCGCCAAAGCGATTGCGTTGGGTGCAGATGTTGGCGGTTTGGCTTTACCCTTTCTTCAGGCGGCAGATATTTCAACAGCCGCCGTCGCTGAGTTAGTTCAAATTTTGCTTGCAGAAGTGCAGACTGTACTATTTTGTACGGGGAATGCTAATTTGTCTGCGCTGCGACAAGCTAATTGTCTTCATGCGCTCTAGGCAGCAACCAACGTTAATTATCGGTAGCGAAGATGAATAATTTTCTCTATCGATAATTAAGTAGCATTCTGAATAAATGAGTAAGATCTAGCCAGATACTTGGGCATAATGAAGACTACTAGCCTGAATATTTTTAATTGGTTTTTAAAAACAGTGCCAAGGTCTGTCGTAATATTTCCACGCCCGATCTACAATTTAGCTGTAGAGATTGAGAACCTCAAATAGCATCAAGAGTATCAATTGATACTTTAACCCTTCTCGATCTGTTGCATCAATGGCAACTTCAAGATTTAAACTTTATTTTTACAATCGCTCCCACACTTTTCTTTAGATATCTTTTATGCGTCAGTTTATCAAACAAGCATTAGCTAGTACCATCGGTAGCTTATTAGGCTTGACATTATTTTCAGCAGTATCGCTAACTTTACTTACCATCACGATCGGCGCAATTATTCAGAGTGCGACTAATAGTGAAGATACCGTAAAAGTGGCGGAAAGATCGATTTTAACAATCGATTTATCGCGATCGATCGTCGATCTCAATCCGGGTAAAACCTTACAAGAAGCACTAGCTGGTGAATCTAACCGCGTTACCGAACTAAAATCAGTCTTGAATGCGATCGATGCTGCAACTAAAGACAAGCGAATTATCGCCATCTATTTAGATGGTGGTAGTGGCAAACAAATTAGCAGTACGGGATTTGCCACGCTCAAAGAAGTCCGCACGGCATTAGAACGATTTCGGGCATCTGGCAAGAAAATTATTGCCTACAATATTGATATGGATAAACGCGACTATTATCTATCATCAGTAGCCGATCGAATTTTAATTAATCCAATGGGTTCGGTCGATATTAATGGCTTTCGATCGGAAACAATGTTTTTTAAAAATGCCTTCGATAAATATGGCATTGGTGTTGAAGTCGTGCGGGTAGGTAAATATAAATCATTTGGCGAAACTTGGTCGCTAGATAAATTTAGTCCTGCCGCCAGACAGGAAACGCAAGAATTATTAAATAATCTGTGGGGTGAATTTAAAACCTCAGTCGGTACCAGTCGTAAATTAACACCAGCTTCGATCCAACAAATTGCGGACGATCGGGGGATGTTAACCGCCACCCAATCGCTTAAAAACAATTTAGTCGATCGCACTGCTTATCCAGATGAAGTAATCGCCGAACTCCAGAAACTTAGTGGTAAAGATGAAGAAGATAAAACTTCTTTTCGGAAAATTAGTATCGAAGATTATGCAACGGTAGTCAGTAAAGCAGCAACTAATTCTACTCGTAAAATTGCAGTAATTTACGCACAAGGCAGCATCGTTAGTGGCGAAGGATCTCCCGGACAAATTGGGGGCGATAGTATGGCGCGAGAGTTGCGCGAATTGCGATTAGATAAAAATGTTAAAGCTGTCGTACTTCGAGTCAATAGTCCCGGCGGCAGTGCCTTAGCTTCAGACATCATTCAACGTGAAGTACGACTATTACAAAAAGAGAAACCCGTCGTGGTTTCGATGGGCGATGTAGCCGCATCTGGCGGCTATTGGATTTCTACTTATTCTAATAAAATCTTTGCCGAGTCGAATACAATTACCGGGTCGATCGGTGTAATTGGCATCAACTTCAACTATCAAAAATTAGCTAATAAAAATGGAATTACTTGGGATGTTGTTAAAACATCTAAATTAGCAGATAGTAGCACGATCGCCCGTCCGCGCACCCCTCAAGAATTGGCAATCTCTCAACAGATGGTCGATGATATTTATGATGACTTCCTTAATAAAGTCTCTGAATCTCGAAAACTGCCCAAACAAAAAGTAGCCGAAATCGCTCAAGGTCGAGTTTGGTCTGGTAGTGATGCTAAAAAGATTGGCTTAGTAGATGATATTGGTGGACTAAGTGATGCAATTTCTTATGCCGCTGAAACTGCTAAATTAGGGAAAGATTGGGAACTAGAAGAATATCCCGCTGTGGAAGGTTGGGAAGAAAAACTGCTCAAACAATTTGCTGGCAGTAAAGAAGCTCGCGCGCTCCAAGTTCAAGATCCGCTCACGGCTGAATTAATCAAGGTTAAGGCAGAGTTAAGTGTATTAAAAACTTTTAACGATCCGCATCACGTTTACGTTCGCCTACCGATCGACTTTAAGCTAGATTAGTGGATATTGGATAGCTTGCCCTGAGCCTGTCGTAGCGTAGCGTCTGTCTTGTCTTGACGCGCACAGGCGTGGAGGGAACCTCCGTGATGCGCGCGTCGCTGTCTTGTCTCGCATAATCCGGGAAGTTTCCTCCCGGCTGCGAGCCGCTGACCCAAACACTCTGGCGAGAGGGAACCTCCGCGCGTTGGCGTAGCCTCTCCAACGGAGATTCTCCTGTGCGCTCCGTAAGGAGAAGGGTGGATAGTGGATATCCTGAAACATAGATGGTGGGCACTGCCCACGAGCAAACCTTGACAGAGCAATAACTTAGGATTTTTCGATCGCGTTTACCTGCCAAAAATTGAGGCATCTATAGAATATGCCCCAGGGCCGAGAATCGCGATCGCAATTAAGACGACACAGTAAATAAATGCCTTTTCCCAACTGGGCGGTTCGCCGATGCCGTTTGCGCCCCGATACTGACCTTCAGGGATGAGATATGGATCTTGGGCGACGAAGGGTTGACCGCCTTTAATGTCTAAATATGCAGCAAAGAGCATCGAGCCGAGAATCGGTAACGTGGCAAGTAATGTCAGGAAACCCAAAATCAGACAAATGCCACCACCGAACATCGTGGCGGCGGAGACAAAACATAGGAAAACGGGCATCTTGAGAGCAGTTGCCCACGATCGCAAATGCGTGAGTTTGGGATAACCGTGGAGGATAAACAACCCGCCCACGCTGACTCGTAATAGCAAAAGTGCCAAGCCAGATAAGCCATCGGGATACATGAGAGCCAGCGTACTTACTAAGCTCAGATCTAATTTGGGGAAGTTGGCTGCTGCAAGTATTGTAGATATTGCGAAGGCGTTGGCAT
>NZ_JANYJC010000070.1 GCF_025361915.1 Chamaesiphon sp. GL140_3_metabinner_50 | reverse complement strand
TAGATATTCCGATTACTGGCTATACACTCAGCGCGTGGGAATCGATAAAAGCCGGACGTTCGGCACAGGGTGGGGTGATGTTTGCCGCACCAGAAACAGATATTTCTAGCCAATTGTTACAAAATTATTGTGCGGTGTGGATGGCGGGAATTGCTGCTGAGAAATCGATTTACGATCGATCGGAAGGTGGTAGCGAAGATCGGCGAAAACTTCGAGGTGTCTTGTTTCGGTTGGGCAAGCAGCAGCAGGATATGGTTCAACAGGAAAATTTAGCTGCTATGCGTGCCAAAACCCTCATTCAAACGCATAGAGCTGCTTATCAAGCTTTAGTAATTGCGATGCAAAATCGCGCTCCTGTTGCCGATTGTTGTCAACAGATCGAGCGACTTAAATTAGCGAGTGAATAAGCGATCTCATTTAACCGAAATCCTCGCTTCCCGTACATTATAATAATTTATACTGACTCTCGCCCAAATACTTGGCTGCATCACCAAGCGATCGAACTTTTTGTCAGATGACAGTGAATCAATCGATCTTTCATCGTTACAGGACAAACACCAAACTTAACAATGATGCCATGACTATCGATTTCGATCCTAAACTATTTTATTTAGACTACATTAAGCAAAATCAGGTAGAAATTACTGACACAGCTACACGACAACTCACCCATGTTTTAGATAATTGCCAGTGGGAGCAACCACAGACAGCTTTGGAGTGGAATAATCTCGCCGTCGCCGCCCTAATTGCCGCTGAAGGCTGCGATAACTCGCTCACTCATGGTTTGTATGCCGAAATCGCTTTTGATGCCGTACAAGCAGGTTCCCAGCTCAATTCCCACCCATTGTGCGCGGCACATTTAGCCTTACTCAATTGTATGTTGGGCAACTATAGCGAGGCGGCGCGGATTGCTTTTAGTGCCTTTATTAATAACCTGCAACCTACCTACACCGAAGGCAAAATCGAGCCGGGAATTGTCTACATTCCCCCCTTAACGCGGACGCATGTTACCAACGGTAGAAGCGAACAATTACAACGAATTTTAAATACAGATAATGGCTATACTCAAGCCATGTTAATGCTGACAGAGGTACTGTGTCGCACTCAAATTGTCCTGGATAATCATACCGGATTGCGACTATTGCATCTGATGAATCAATTGATGCCAGATCTGATTTTCCCGAAGATTCGTCTGGGCATTTACAGCATTGGCAGTCAAGAATTAGAAGGATTAATTTACCTACATCAAGCTAGCGATTTAGAATTAGACCATCCGATAATATTACAATCATTATATCTCGCTTATCTAGATTTAGACCAACCAGAATCGGCTAGTCATTGGCAAAAAATCGGGATCGATTATGCCAGTCAAAGATTAGCAAAAATCCCCTGGCAATGGACGCAACTATCGATCGATAGTCCGTGGACTTATATTCCGTTCGATGGTGGCGAAACTGGCACAATAGAGCGAGAAATTGCCCTGACTGTTAGTGCTAGTTTGGAGAGTCCGACTACCCGCTGCTTGCTAGCAGAAGGCGATTGGTTCGAGCGCGAATTAGAATTTTGGCGACAGTATATTCAACCGGGGATGAATGCGATCGATATCGGTGCGGGGGTTGGTATTTATACATTTAGTGCTGCCAGTCGAGTTGGGGTGAATGGCACTATCTACGCGATCGAACCGTATAGTAAAGCGATCGATTGCTTGCACGAAACTTGTCGGCTCAACCAGATTAAAAATGTTAAAATATTCAGGAACGCCATCGACGATCGCGCGAGTATCTCTGAATTAGTTTTACAGTCGAGTAGCGAATTCAACCATCTAGCCACCCGCGATGACTCGCTCGACTCAGCCGTCGAAACTGAAGTAGTAAGTTGCCTGACACTCGATGATTTTGTCGATCGCGAAAAGATCGATCGATTGGAAATAATTAAAATCTCCACCGAAGGAAACGAACTAAAAATTCTGCACGGCGGCGATCGCACATTAGCCAAATTTGCACCGACAATTATTTATAATAGCTACACCACTAAAGGCATCGATCTAGCCGTCGCTCAATATCTCCTCGATCGTGATTACGAACTATTCCGCTATCAACCCTATTTGCAACAATTAATTCCCCTCGCCAACGAATCCGATTTTACCGAAGTCATTAAGGCAATTGCCATTCCCAAGGTAGAGCCGAGGGAGTAAGGAGTAAGGAGTAAGGAGTAAGGAGTAAGGAGTAAGGAGTATTTTGGATTAAAAACTTCCCTCTCCCCACACTCCCATCTCCCATCTCCCCGCTCCCATCTCCCATCTCTTTGCAGCTATCGTGCATTTTCATATTAAGATGTAGAGTGCGATTGACGTATCCGCGATGGCTTTGGTTTGCTTTTGTATGTCAGAGGCTACGCCAGCGGCGATCGGGTGCGACTGGATTATCATTAATAACAGTAACAAGGAACATATATGAGCGCAGATGTATTGGCTAAAGTGCAAGCCGTAATTGCCGACAAATTGGAAGTAGACGCTAGTAAAATTACGCCTGAAGCCAACTTTACCGACGATTTAGGGGCTGACTCCCTCGATGTCGTCGAACTCGTCATGGCACTAGAAGAAGAATTCGATATCGAAATTCCTGACGAAGAAGCCGAAAAGCTGCAAACCGTTCAATCCGTAGTTGACTACATCAACGTTAAAAACGGCTAGTACCGCTGCACGGAAATGACGAGCGTGCGGTGCCGCGATGCGGAGCCAACCTCCGCATGAAGCACAGCAGCTCAAACCCCTACTACCCCAGCAACCCCCACCTCTCATCTCTGGATTCATCATGGCAAATTCCGATTCACAAGGACAGCGAAGCGAACGCAAACGTGTTGTTATCACTGGATTAGGCGCGATTACGCCCATTGGCAACACCCTAGCTGAATATTGGGAAGGCTTGCTAAGTGGGCGGAATGGGATTGGCGCAATTACGCACTTCGATCCGTCTAGACACGACTGTCGGATTGCGGGGGAACTCAAAAATTTCGATCCGCTCTTATATCTCGAAAAAAAAGCCGCCAAACGGATGGATCGGTTCGCACAACTGGCGGTGTGTGCCAGTAAGCAAGCAATTGCCGATTCAGGATTGACGATCGATCCCACTAATGCCGAGCGCGTCGGCGTAATGGTTGGTACGGGCATCGGCGGACTTAAAATTCTCGAAGAACAACAAGAAATCTATTTGACAAAAGGCCCCAGCCGTTGTAGTCCGTTCATGATTCCGATGATGATCGCCAACATGGCAGCCGGACTGGTTGCGATCGAACTTGGTGCCAAAGGGCCTAACTGCTGTACCGTAACCGCCTGTGCGGCGGGTGCAAATGCGATCGGTGAAGCTTTTAGACTAATTCAGGGCGACTACGCCACAGCGATGATTTGCGGTGGTACAGAAGCCGCAATTACACCCCTGGGGATTGCCGGATTTGCCGCGTGCAAAGCCGTCTCTACCCGCAACGACGACCCCCTTCATGCTTGTCGCCCGTTCGATACCGGACGCGATGGCTTCGTGATGGGTGAAGGTTCCGGCATTCTGGTACTAGAAGAACTCGAACACGCCCTCAATCGCGGCGCGAAAATTTACGCCGAAATCGTCGGCTATGCCATGACCTGCGATGCCTATCACATGACCGGACAGACCCCCGGCGGTATCGATGCCGCCCGTGCGATGTCGCTATGTCTTAAAGATGCCGGACTAGCACCCGAAGCCGTCAGCTACATTAACGCTCACGGTACCAGCACCCCAATTAACGATCCGACCGAAACAGCCGCCATTAAAAAGGCTCTCGGCGACCACGCGTACAAGATTGCGGTCAGTTCTACTAAATCGATGACCGGGCACCTTCTCGGCGGTGCAGGCGGCATCGAAGGCGTTGCATCTGCCCTCGCCGTCCACCACGATTTAATTCCCCCCACGATCAATCTCGAAACCCCTGAAGAGGGTTGCGATCTTGATTATGTCCCCCACGTCAGTCGCGCCGCCACAGTCAATGTCGCGCTATCTAATTCGTTTGGGTTTGGCGGACACAATGTAACTCTGGCATTTAAGAAATATGCATGATAATACAAGATGAACATGTCAGAGTTTGCTGGCGAAATTTGCACTAACATCGAACTCAATCAATTTGCCAGGATACTAATCCGTAATGGAATTAGGACGAAAATTCATCTTTCATCTTTCTTTGAAGGTGGGGCTTACATCCGTGTTGAAGAGGGAGCTACAGAGTTTTTCTTGGAAAACATTGGAGAAGAGTATCATGCCAGGGGATGTGCCTCTTCAGTCGATCGAATGTATCAAGCAGCTAATAAGGTCTCTCAGGTACTGATAAGCTTCGATATTTGCCATGCGTTTGAATTGTACGATGAATCGGGTGAAATTATTCACTATCTACATCATAATTGTCCGCCACAGCTAGAAGTAGAAACTTCTTCGCGTAAAAGCAGAAAACGGCAGATTAAACCGTAAATTTGATATTGTGGTGCGATATATTA
>NZ_JANYJC010000063.1 GCF_025361915.1 Chamaesiphon sp. GL140_3_metabinner_50 | reverse complement strand
GGCGATATTACCGCGACATCGATGGTATCAGGCGAACCGATCGAAGGTAGTAAATATATGAAACGATTGAAGGGTGGTATTTTGGGCGATGGTTTCAATTCTCTGCTTGCTTCGATCGTCGGCTCGTTTCCGATCGTTACTCCCGCTCAAAATAACGGCATCATTCAGCTTACCGGAGTTGGGAGCCGCTATGTGGGCTATTTTATCGGGGCGATTCTCATTTTACTAGGTTTGTTTCCGTTGGTGGGTGGGGTATTACTGGCAATTCCGACTTCGGTATTTGGCGGCGCGGTAATGCTGATGTTTGGCACAGTGGCTGTCGCTGGCTTCAATATTTTGCGCGAAGTTGAGATGGACAATCGATCTTTTGTAATTTTGGCGATCTCGCTAGCCGCTGGCTTGGGTGTGACGTTTATTCCCGAAGCCCTGCACCACTTTCCTACAGCCGTTCAGAGCGTGCTGGAGTCGGGTATTGCCACTGGTTCGATTTGTTCGCTGGTGTTGAATTTAGTCGTCCCCAAACCAGCCGAATTGCCCAAACCACGATCTGAGGTGGCAACTGAGTCAGAGCTAGAGGGTAATCATAGTCAGATGTTCTGAGAGGATGTTGTAGCACTCGCAAACCCTAGAAGATCCCCCCTAGCCCCCCTTTTTAAGGGGGGAACCAGATCCGGAAGTCCCCCTTTTTAAGGGGGATTTAGGGGGATCTACCCACTAACAACATAGCCAGATGTTCTAAGCGCGGATTTGATGTTGTTGCTGTTAGGTGCATCTTTCCCTAAATTAAGACGATCGACTAAATCGATCGAATGTAATCGCTATTCCCAGTTATTTAGATTGCAAATCGGAGATCTATAATATGTTCGCACGAATCATTCATCAATTAAGTGTAGCAATTGCCATCTCGATCGCGATCGTCGGCATGTGGGCAAGTATTCCAACCGTTGACGCTCAAGCCGCTATTATGACTGCACCCGGACAAAATAGCCGCGTATTATTAGCAGATGTCGGCACCCCCACAATTGAAGCCAAGCCCTCGCTGGTAGAGCAAGTCAAAACATTAACTGGCACGACAGATGAGGACGCAGCGGCAACTGCAAAAGCCGAGAAGAAAGCGACTAAAGCTGAAGCTAAAGCAGCTAAAAAGTTAGCTAAAGCTGAAGCAAAGAAGGCGAAAAAATTAGCTAAAGCTGAAGCCAAAAAAGCCAAAAAGTTAGCCAAAGCTGAAGCAAAAGCAGCTAAAACGACAGCGAAAACGGATGTCAAAAGTGAAGCTGAATCGTAGTAAATTATCTATTTACACTCACACTGTATCCAATCTAATCATCTTACTTCGATGAGGAGTATAAATATGAAGCGATTTATTATTTCGATCTTAGTCAGTTTAGTTATTATGTTCGGCGCAACTAATTGGGTAGGAGTATTGCCATCGATCGCCGCTACAGCTACCACACCAGTAGTTGAGAAAGCCGTAGATGCGATCGAGCAGTTGAAAACGACGATTTTACCCCAGATTCAAAATATTCTGACACCAGAACAACAAAAACAGCTCGAAACTGCGATCGTTAGCGATAAAGGCAGCATTCGCAAGGCATTTAAATCGTTAATGCTGACACCAAATCAAAAAACTAAACTGGCGGCGGTGTTTAAGTCATTGCCTAAAAAGGAGATTTTTACCTCGATGACTTCAGCGCAAAAGCGACAGTTTTTTATGACTAAGAAAGAAATATTTTTGCCAGCCCCTGAAGAAATAGCCATATCCAAGTCAATGTCAGATAAATAGTAATTGCTTGGATGATACAGCTATGAATTCGACGATCGAAGCTCGAACGCACCAAGTTTTTTATTCAAGTCTGGTGACTGAATATATTACGCCCCAAGGTAAAGATTTTGCCTTTAAACGATGGCACGATCGCCTGGTAAATCGAGCTAAAAATCATCCTGGATTTATGCGAGTCGATCTGTGTCCGCCGCTCAGATGTCTAGATCCAGTAGTGAAATGGTACTCGATCGTGCATTTCGATTCGCCGGAATGTCTAGATAGCTGGGTAGGTTCGATCGAGCGTCAAAAGTTAGTCAAATCGGGACGGCAAATTTTTCATGCTTACCGCTTCA
>NZ_JANYJC010000030.1 GCF_025361915.1 Chamaesiphon sp. GL140_3_metabinner_50 | reverse complement strand
CTCCAATCAGCCCATGAAAATCTTCGATCGCCAGCTTGACGCTCTCTGGTGTTGCGTCCCAATCTGCCTTGGTGACTTTTCTTCCGGCTATCTCAATGCTCTCGGATTCCATTCCTCTACTGTACTAGATCTTGTTCTCTTCAACCCGCCAATTTTCTTTATCCCTGGGACGCTTACCAAAAACTCTTCTCTGGCAAGGGAAGATTGATGAAACTCTTACACTTATCTCGCCACTTAAATCTAAAAAAGCTCAGAATTTTTGTCAATATTTGGAGACCCACCGCCACCGAATTATTAATTATGATTATTACCAAACAGAAAATATCTGTTCGATTGGTTCTGGAGCAATAGAGTCTACTATCAAACAGATAGATCGGCGATTAAAAATCTCTGGAGCACAATGGAATGAAAGTAATGTCTCTCAAGTTCTCAAGCATCGCTGTGCTTACCTTAACGCCCAGCTTTAACGATCGATTAGTTCATTCGTTCTGACAAAGTTGGCGTGCTCCCGATGTGACTTGAAGCTGGGAGAGCTATTCAAATTAACCAAATAACTGACTGGTAACGATCGATAAATCTGGAAAGATCGAATCGGTAACAATCTGCGCTCCCGTATACGTAATCGGTGCAGCGTCGGGATAAAATACCGTCAAACTCTGTGCGCTCGGATCGACTATCCACACTCTCAGTACGCCACCTGCGAGATAATTACTGGCTTTTTGTGCCATCTGTCCGAAAGTCTGTCTAGGTGAGATAATTTCGACTGCTAATTCTGGTGCGACGGGACAAGCGGCATTTTCTTGCCAAGTAGCTGGCAATCTGTCGAATGAGATGTAAAGTAAATCTGGTACTGGCGTAAAATCATCACTGAGATCGATTGCCCATTCAATCCCCACTCGACCGCGACTATTTCCCCAAGCTGTTAAAGCTGTAAAAATGGTACCAGTCGATCGAGAATGAAAGTATTTAGGAGACATTTTAGCAACGGCGATACCATCAATTAGTTCGTAAGTCAGATCTGTCGCATCTGCCATCGCCCAAAATTCTGCTTTGGTAAGTTTTTCGATCGAGGTGGTTATCATATTTCATCACCAGCAATTCTCAGATTAAATCTAACATACGATCGGATAGAGTAGACTGTTTTTGGCAAGGTTTTCAACTATGATAAATTTCGACCTAAATCTTTTCGACTGGCTCAGAGCGATCGAAGATATACTATAAAGTACTTAATATTCCCCTGCAAATGCTGTCTGTATCCAAATCCGAACAGATAATTCTCGACTTAGTGCGACCGTTGAGTGAAGTAGAACCCGTCGATCTTGCCCTCGCCACCGGACGAATTTTGGCAACTGAAATCGTCAGTCAATTAGATTTTCCACATTGGGATAACTCGGCAATGGATGGTTATGCCGTAAAATTTGCAGATGTGCGATCGAGTACACCCAAACATCCGATTACCCTCGAAGTCGTCGCAGAAATTCCCGCTGGTTGCCAACCGCAACGCGAAATTCAATCGGGAGAAGCCGCCAGAATATTTACAGGGGCGATCGTGCCTGCTGGTGCCGATACAATTGTCATGCAAGAGCATACCCAGCGCGTTCAGAAAAACTTCGTCAAAATTCAGATTGCCCCGACTGCCAAATCTTTCGTGCGCCAGCGTGGTGCATACGCGCGAATCGGCGATCCGCTGCTGGCTGCTGGTACCATCCTCAACCCGCCCGAAATTGCTATTTTGGCAGCCACAGGCTCTAGCCAAGTTGCAGTTTACCGTCGTCCCCGCGTGGCAATTTTGTCTACTGGCGATGAATTGGTCATGCCGCATGAACCTCTCAAACCAGGGCAAATTGTCGATTCTAATCAATACGCACTCGCCGCCTTCGTCCATCAAGCTGGGGGTATTCCGATCTGCATGGGCATCATCCCCGACGATCGGGCAAAATTAACCGCTGCGATGTCTGAAGCGATTGAGTCGGCAGATTTGGTGTTATCGACTGGTGGTGTCTCTGTGGGCGATTATGACTATGTAGAAGCGATCCTGTCAGAATTGGGTGGAGACATCCGCATCCGCGCGGTGGCAATTAAACCAGGTAAACCCCTGACGGTAGCTAAATTCAATCGTGACAATCGGACTGTCGTCTATTTTGGACTTCCGGGCAATCCCGTCTCGGCATTAGTCAGTTGCTGGCGGTTCGTCCGCTCGGCAATGGCAAAACTCTCCGGCTTACCACCTGCGGCTTGGCAACCATGCTGGAGCGAAGCACTAACGACTCAAGATCTCACCGCCGACGGTCAGCGCGAGACTTATTTATGGGGTAAATGGGAGCTAATCGATGGCAAATATTATTTTAGTCTAGCTGGCGGCAGTCACAGCTCGGCAAATCTGGTCAATCTCGCAGGTACTAATGCCCTTGCCGTCGTGCCAGTAGACACGATGCTCGTTCCCGCCGGATCTTCAGTTAAAGTACTGGTATTGTAGTGCCATTCGATCGACTCACATCTTCAGTGCGTTGACGACAGAATGCGGATTGCAGCAGTTTTATTTTTAAAAACTACGATCGGATCTCAATTTCGATCGTGAGAATTGCTAATAAACCTGGATCGGTGCCGATCGCAGGTTTATTACCCGACAACATCGCCTAGAGAGTTAAAGATTGAGTGTTGGTTTCGAGTAATAGAGCCAAATCCTTGAGGAAATTAGCCGCATCCGCACCGTAAATCACCCGATGATCGGAGGTCATATTTACTTGCATTTGACGACGGATGGCAAATGTCCCCTCTTCGCTGGCGACGACTGTCGGTTGAGATGCACCTACCGCTAAAATCGCACCCGTACCGGGGGGTAGAATCGCGTCAAACCGATCGACACCCAGCATTCCGAGGTTGGAGATGGTAAAGGTGCCAGAGCTGTATTCCTGGGGCTGCAATTGCTTGATCCGGGCACGATCGACTAAATCTTTCCACATCCGCGACAGGGAATAAAGATCGAGCTGGTCGGCATTTTGGAGTACGGGGGTAATTAAACCACCATCGGGCATGGCGACGGCGACGGCAATATTAATACCGCCGGGATGATTGACACCTGCATCTGAGTAGCAAGCATTAACGATCGGATGTTTGGCAAGCGTCATGGCGACTGCTTTGGCTAGCAGTGCTGTCATGGTGACACCTTTAGATTTGACTTGCTTGTAAAGTTTGTCGAGGCTATTGGTTTCGATCGTGTAACCGACGCGAAAAGTTGGGATTGCTAAACTCGCCACCATATTGCGGTTGACGGCGGCTTGTAAGGTATTGAAGGGGACTATTCGCGCGCCAGCGGCGATAACAGTTGGCGCGACTGGGTGTGTAACTGCGGGTACGGCAACTGGGTTTGCTGGTTGGCTTTGAATGACCGGAGTTGGTGCTTTACCTGCGGCGGTACTAATATCATCGGCGGTAATGCGACCGTTAGGGCCAGTACCCTGAAGCGTTTCGACGGCAATACCGTATTCTTTGGCTAATTTCCGAGCGCGCGGCGATACTACAGGTCGTTCGCTACGCGTCGGCTGTGCCGAATCGCTCCTAAGAATTGTGGTAGTTGGCGCGACAGGTGCGGGAGCCGCATTCTGGGTGGTTGCGGCTGGTGTTGGTGCTGCGGTTGTTGGTGCAACAGATGACGATTTGCCTTGCGCTTGCTGTTTGGCAGTTTCGATCTCAGCTTCGGTTTCAGCAACTAGGGCAATTGCCGATCCGACAGGCGCGGATTCTCCAGCTTGGACGATAATGGTAGCGATAAAGCCGCCATAAAAGGTTTCGACATCCATATCTGCCTTGTCGGATTCGACCACGACAACGATTTCACCTTTTTCGACTTTATCACCAGGCGATTTCTGCCAGGAGACAATCTTGCCTTCAGTCATCGTGGAACTTAGAGCAGGCATGAAAACTTCGCGTATTGCCATGAGGATCTTCTCGAATCAAACAGTTAGGTTGAGCTTGCAGCTTTCCATCTTAGCCTAATTGGGGGACGGGGGGACGGGGAGATGGGGGGACGGGGAGATGGGGAGTAATTCTTAATTTCCTTTACCCTCGACCCTTTACCCTTCTTCCCTAAAACCTAAAACCTAAAACCTAAAACCTAAAACCTAAAACCTAAAACCTAATTTAGATATTTCCCCGAATTTCCATGACGACTCCATCATGCAGGAGGACTTCGACGTTCATTTTAGAAATCAGATTATCGCCGAGTTTGACTGAAAAGTAGCCTTCAACTTGACCTTGACTGACTTCTTGTTTGAGTTCGAGAAATTGAACCTGTTGAAGTTGTTGGAGAGCCATGTTTTTTTGTTCTAGCAGTTCGCTTTTCTGCTGATTTACTTGCATTTGAATGCTTTCAATCTGCTGAACTACTTGAGGCCCAGGCGGTTGCAGGTTTTGTTTTTGAATTTCGGCGACCGCTCTTTGTCCTTGAATTTCTAGTTGTTGGAGTTGTCCGTCGAGTTCGCTAATTTGGGTTTGTAATAGTTGTTGAGTTTCGTCTTTCCAACGTTGAGTGACGACAGCTTTAATACTGACGACCCGTTTGAGTAATAATTGAGAGTCTGGTAGATCCATGATTAGATAATTTTGGTGACTATTATATATTTATCGATCGACCGCGCAGTCGATCGACAGCAGCTAACGAGCAGTTAGTGAGGGCGAACATAGGTTGGAGATCTGACCTTGTTTTACCGTCCACATCGTTAGCTCGAACGGACGAAATGTTCGCTCTGACGTTTGGTTTAGTAGTTAGCGGTTTGACCCCATACCCAATCCCATTCACCGAGCGAACATCTCGTCAATCATACCGTGATACCGCTCCATCACAACTGGACGACGAATTTTCAGGGTCTGGGTTAAAAGTCCATTTTCGATGCTAAATGGTTCGGCGATGAGTTTGATGGCGACAATTTTGTCATCGGCGCGATAGCCGGGACGGTTTTTAACTTCGCGGTTGAGTTCGTCTTTGATGAGGTTGGCAACTTGACGATCTTCGAGGATGTTCGATTCTACGGTGGAGATTGTGGTGAAATCTAAGGGTAAATTTTGACTGGTTGCCCATTGTTGCAAGGCTTCAGAGTTGGGGACAATTATCGCGCCGAGCGATTTTTGGTCTTGACCGACGAGGACGATTTGGCTGATATACTGACTCCGCAGGCAAGCATCTTCGATCGGGGTAGGTTCGATATTTTCGCCGTTACTGAGCACGATCGTATCTTTAGCACGTCCGGTAATGGTTAAATCGTTACTCGCGGTGAGCATTCCCAAGTCGCCACTATTAAACCAGCCTTCGGGATCGATCGCTTTAGCTGTCGCTTCAGGATCGCGGTAATATCCTTGCATGATTTGAGGGCCGCGAATTAATACTAATCCTTTTTGACCGATCGCGACAGGCTGGCGAGTCTCGACAGCGACAATTTTAATTTCTGTACCGGGTAAGGGTTTGCCTGAAGAGAGGCGGAGATTTTGCCAGGGACGACGGACGTTGGTAATCGGTGCGGTTTCGGTTAATCCATAGCCGACGAGAATATCTACGCCAATAATTTCAAAAAAGAGATCGAGATGTTTGGCAAGCGAACCGCCACCGCTGATAATATTTTTAATTTTACCGCCCGTCGCCGCCCGAATTTTGCTGTAGACTAATTTATCGGCGATCGCGTGAATGGGTGCTAGCAGCGACATCTGAATGCGGGCATTTAACTTTTGACCCATACTAGGTTCCAAACATTCTAAGCTCAAGCCTTGGACGATCCGGCGTGCTTCGATATATTTTTTGCTAGTATTTAGCAGCGTATCGACCAGCTTTTGTTTGTTGGCGGGCTGTTCGCGAAATTGCTTCTGAATGCCCTCATAAATCGACTCAGACAGTCTGGGAACTGCGACGAGGTATTCTGGCTGGTATTCTTTTAAATCTTGCTTGAAATAGCGGATATTGGTGTAAGTTTGGGTACACCCCTGCGAGAGCAGATAATATTCGCACGATCGCTCGTAACTATGCCAAGAAGGTAAGATACTCAACACCCGCGCTCCTGGCGTGGCGGGAATCACTGTGCCGCAGGTATTCACCTGATGGAGTAAATTACCGTGGGAGAGCATTACGCCTTTAGGATTGCCAGAAGTTCCAGAAGTGTAGATTAGAGTAGCTAAGTCGGTTTTTTTGAGAGCTACAGGCGTAAATTGGGCACTTCGACCCAAATCGATAACATTGCTAAAGTTGACTAGTTTAATCGACAGATCTCGCTCGGTTGATTCGTCAGAAAGTAACACGATTAAGTCGATCGGCAACTCGATGATTTTTTTACTTAACTTGTCGAGCGTTTTGAGATCTTCGACTACTAGTGTTTTTGCCTGACTATTTTCTAAAATCGATAGTAACTCTTGAGTCTCAGCTTGCGAACTGCGGACGGCGTTAAATGCGCCTGTTAACATAATGCCTTGATCGGCAACCAGCCAGCGGGGACTATTGTCGGAAAATAGGGCAACCGCTTGGTACGGCTGAATTCCCAAGCTTTGCAATCCGGTGGCAAACAGTTTAATTTGCGTCGCCAACTCTCGGTAAGTAAAGCTAATTTCTGGCTTACTATGCGGCGCAGTTACCGCCACAACATCTCCACACTTTGCCGCGACGATCGCCCAAATTTCCGGAATAGAATTTATCTGTGTATAGTCGATTGTCCGCTCGATATTTTGTCGCTCGCGATCGGTAATTGTATAAGGGTAATTAGCAAATTTAGTGGTTGTCATCGTACTTGCTCACAAAATTTTTATAATGCCAGCGTTAAAATAACGGCTGGCTGTCGATATATTTATAGATTAACTGCCGATCGACCCCGATGACCGATCGATTGTGACAGAACGTGAGGTGGTCGATTCTTTGTCACTCGATCGTCATACCTTTTACACTCAGATTTACTGAAGTCTAGACTAAAAATAGCCCCAACAGATCGAATTCATCCATTCCACCCAGAGATCGAACAGATTTGGCAGCATTGCCAAGATCTTTCGACCGAATCATGCGGCTTTGAGCGATTTATTTTTTAAAAACCACGCTTGCAACACCCATCGCCGCAACTCAATCGCCTCATTAAAGCGGATAATACAAACAGCCCATCACCTCATCCGGCAATGGTTCAAGCACCCATTAAATCGAGCGCACTCGCAGCCTTCCTCAAGCTACCAGAGACAAAACCTGCTAGCGAATTTGTCGATGGTCAAATTATCCAAAAACCGATGCCTCAAGGAAAACATAGCACGATCCAAGGTGACCTAGTACCTGCTATTAATGCAGCACTTAAACCCGATCGAATTGCCCGTGCTTATCCAGAATTGCGCTGCACATTTGGAGATCGATCGACTGTCCCGGATGTAACTGTGTTTGCCTGGGAGCGCATCCCCCGCGATGATGATGGCAAAGTTGCTAACGTATTTGCACTCGCCCCCGATTGGACGATTGAGATTCTCTCGCCCGACCAGAGTCAAACTAAAGTCGTTCGCAATATCTTATACTGTCTCAGCAACGGCACGAAAATTGGCTGGTTAATCGACCCCGCCGAAGAACTAGTATTTGTTTATTTAGCCGACAGAACGATCTCAGTTTTTGAAGAGCCAGACGAGCTATTACCCGTCCCTGAATTCGCTGGGTCGTTTCAACTGACGATCGGGCAACTATTTAGCTGGTTAGATAATTGACTGTCGATCGATATTTAAACGAGAAGATAATAGCTCCAAACCCATGAAACAAGTTAAATCCTGCGGTTTTATATTATTTCGCGGCGATCGATCTCAAACATCTTTTTTGTTGATGAAGCATCCCGATCGCTACGATCTGCCTAAAGGACACATCGAACCGGGCGAAACCGACTTAGAATGTGCCCTCAGAGAGATGAATGAAGAAACGGGGATTCCGGTTAGTGCCGTGCGAGTCGAGCCAGATTTTCAGTATCGATCGGTCTACTATCCCCAATCTGCTAGGTACGATAATAAGGCGGTGGAAAAGACTCTGATTATTTTCTTGGGCTGGGTAGATACCCCAACTGTGATTGCCTCCAGCGAACATCTGGGTTTTGAATGGATCGATTGGCAGCCACCCCACCAAATTCAGGCTCAAACGATCGATCCGCTACTCGCAGAAGTTGATGTTTTTTTGGGGCTTAATTGACATTTAGTTAAACTAAATGTTAGTATTTTGGTTACATCCCTAGGGCGACTCCAAGGGGTTACTGTGAGTAATTTGAGCTTTTAGGTACCTTTTATCGATCGATGAAAAGTTGTCATCGATGTCAATAACATCGCGATCGCAGATCGGGGGAAATAGTAATGGTAATTGCCGCACCAGAACTCAAATCTGAGTTGCAGCCCGTGGGAGAGCAGCGAGTCGTGCTGCGGGGTTTAGATTGGGACGCATATCTACAGATCTTGAATGCCTTACCACAATCTCGCGGATCGCGGTTAACTTATGACGATGGTGTGCTGGAGATTACCGTGCCGTTGGAACTACACGAATTTTCAGGTCGTTTAATCGAATGTTTTGTCCGGGAAATGGTCGAACTAATGGGACTCAAAATTAAGACGATGGGTTCGACAACGATGAACTACCCAAATCTTAAAAAAGGCGCAGAACCCGATAATGCTTATTACATCCAAAATCAACCTTTAGTAAAAGGGCGTAACGTTGATTTCAGCAAAGATCCACCACCAGACTTAGTGGTCGAAGTCGATATTACTCATACTGATATTGCCAAGAATCAGTTCTATTCCAGTCTGGGAGTACCAGAGTTTTGGCGATTTAATGGTAAGGTCTGGCGAATTTATCAGCTTCAGGAAAATGTGTATGTAGAAGTTGAAGTTAGCCCGACATTTCCCAAAGTGCCTAAAGAACGGTTGTATGCGTTTTTAGAGCAGGCAAAAGAGGATGAAATCGAGGCAGTTTGCTCTCTACGTTCCTGGTGGAGAGAGCAAAGCTAGTATTTAGTATATGGTGAATAGTAGCTAGTGGATATAGCGATCCTAAATCATTTTCAAATTAATCACTGATGTTTTTAACCGCAGAGGCGCAGCGATGCGCGCTCGTCGGGTTCCCCGGCGTAAAAAGCGCATCAAGACGGAGAGCGCAGAGAAAGAAAGAAGATCGGATAGCTTTTCATTTAGGATTGCTATAGTACCTAGAAGTAAGTAGTCCATTATTATCCGCCATTATAGACTAATCCAAATGTAGAGGAGGGGTAGTGTCTTGTCAGTTTTTTATTC
>NZ_JANYJC010000018.1 GCF_025361915.1 Chamaesiphon sp. GL140_3_metabinner_50 | reverse complement strand
CAAAGTCATAATTACGTCCATATTATGTTCGATAATTAGGAAGGTTAAACCATCCTTGCGCCAGTTAAGAATATGACCGCAAATATCTTCAATCAATCGCGGATTGACCCCCGCAGCAGGTTCGTCTAATAAAATTAATTGCGGATCTGTCATCAACGCTCGTCCGATTTCTAACAGTTTGCGCTGTCCCCCCGATAAACCCCCCGCATAATCATTTGCCTTCGCACTCAATCCCACCGAAGCCAGAATCGACATCGCTTTATCTTTCGACTCTAGTTGTCGCGCCCGTACTAGGCTAGGTTGTAATAATACCTCCCAAATTTTTTCGCCAGTTGCCTCTCTGGCTCCTAGCAGCATATTCTCTAATACCGACATTCGCGAGAGAGCTTTAGCTACTTGAAAAGTCCGTACCATCCCCAGTCTCGCAATTTGATGGGGTTGCAAATGCTGAATGGCTCGACCATTTAGTTCGATTTTGCCAGAATCCGGGCGAATAAAGTTAGACAAGAGATTGAAAAAAGTGGTTTTCCCCGCTCCATTTGGGCCGATTAAGCCAGTGATACTCCCTCTACTAACTTCAATTCCGGCTGTCTGAACTGCTCTAACACCGCCAAAAGTTTTACATAATCCTTGCGCGGATAGTAATGGCTGGGTAGACATGGGCACGTAATGGTTGGACATGTAAAATCGGTTGGGAGATGGGAGATGGGAGATGGGAGAGTAAGAAGTAAGGAGTAAGAAGTAAGGAGTAATAAGTAAGAAGTGGGGAAATCCCCTCCAAGGAGGGGTGCCCGAAGGGCGGGGTGGGTAGATCTTCGCTAATACCTAATACCTAATACCTAAAGCCTGAAGCCTACTAAAGAATTTTTTCCAATCCATATACTAGCGATTTTAAGCCTAAAATCTTGCGGATGGCGAGGAGAACTCCGGGCATATAGCACGATCGATTGGTGGTATCGTGGCGGAGTAGATAGATTTCACCAGGCGCACCGAAGATAATTTCTTGATGGGCGATGTAGCCGGGGAGTCGGATGCTATGAATGCGGATATTCTCGTCAGCGATGCAGCCTCTGGCTCCGGCAATTTTTTCGGATTCGTTGACGCTCGGTGGGTTGAAGGTTTTGCCGAGTTCGCCGAGTAGTTGGGCGGTTTGGATGGCGGTACCGCTGGGGGCATCGGCTTTTTGATTGTGGTGGAGTTCGATGATTTCGACGTGCTCGAAAAATTTGGCAGCTTGAATGGCGGCTTGCTGCATTAGTATTACCCCGATCGAGAAATTAGGGATAATCAGACAGCCAGTACTTGCTTTGTCGGCAAATTCGGCTAGTTCCTGAATCTGGTTGGTACTCAATCCGGTGGTTCCAACTACCGGGCGCACCCCGTAAGCGATCGCCGATCGTACGTTTTCATAGATACTGTCAGGGTGGGTAAAATCGACCATCACGGCTGGTTCTTTCTCTTGAGATGCCATTGCCAGGATCGCCTGAAGATCGTTCATTACAGGTATCTCTAAGGCTCCACAGCCAGCGATTTCGCCAATGTCTTCGCCCAGTAGTTTGGGGTTGCGATCGATCGCGCCGAGCAACACCAGATCTGGAGCATTAGCGACGGCTTTAATTACTTCTAGCCCCATTTTACCCGCCGCACCATTGACGACGACTGGAATCGGCCCGCGATCGCTCATACCTACTCTACTCCTTGGCTGACAAGTCTATAATCGACCATTATGACATCTTCGCGATCGGCTCTGAAAATCCAGTATTTTTATTATTGCTATTTATTCTCAAATGAGAGTACGATTGATAAAGTTATCGATGATACTGTCGATCGATTTACTTACGAATTAATCACTCCGATTTTAGCCGCCAGAAAATTGATAGCGAGCCAAGAGCGAATCGAACTACGAGTAATTCCTATAATCTTCAGCTTCGATCGGCTCTAGAAAATCGACTAACTGTAAAGTCTTCAGCACCAAACGCTATTAATTATCATCAGTAAAATCAAATGTCATTGGCAGAACTTAGCGCACTTCCTCTAGAAACCACTGCCTCGATCCTGGGTGTAAATGCCGATACAGCATTAGAACATCGATTGCAGGCATTGGGGTTTCGAGTTGGCAAGCAAATATCGGTAATTCGCAAAGCCTGGTTGGGCGGGCCGCTCCATGTCAGAATTGGGACTACAGAAGTAATTATGCGCCGCTGTGATGCCAGATCGATCCAAGTTCAGCCGAATTAGGTTTTAGGTTTTAGGTTTTAGGTTTTAGGTTTTAGGTTTTAGGTTTTAGGGGAAAAGGGTAAAGGGTAAAGGGAAATAGAATTCCACTCCCCCATCTCCCCGTCCCCCCGTCTCCCCGTCTCCCCGTCCCCCCGTCCCCCCGTCTCCCATCTCCCATCTCCTTCGCAATGGCAAACTCTATTAACTGTAACAAGTGCAACTCAGATGGTAGTCCGTTATTAGATGTTACTAGTACGGCTGGATTAAAGCAGATTGCCGTGCTGGGAATGCCGAATACGGGTAAGTCTACCTTTTTTAATCGTTTGACTGGGGCGAATGCTAGTGTCGGGAATTGGCCAGGAATTACTGTCGATTTAATGGCTGCCAAAATTAAGCTAGGGCAGCAAGAAACTCAAGTAGTAGACTTGCCCGGAATCTACGATCTGCGAGGATTTTCAGAAGATGAGGAAGTGGTACGCAAGTTTCTAGAAAGCAATCCCGTTCATTTAGTTATTATCATTCTTAATGCCGCACAGCTCGATCGGCAGATTAGTCTCGCACTCCAAATCAAGCACATTGGTTTGCCAGCTTTACTGCTATTAAATATGGCTGATGAAGCTCCAAAATTTGGAGTCCAGATCGAGCCAGAATCGATTGCACGGCATCTGGAAATGCCTGTCGTGCAGATGAGCGCAAAATACGGACAGGGCTATGCTCAGGCGCGAAATTCGATCGTCGCACAATTGGGTCGTCAGTCAGAGCCAATGCTAGCTGGTAAAATAGACAAAAATTTAGTCACTGACGCTGAGTTTGCGACTGAAATGGGCGCACTACTTCAGGATGGTTTCCACGTATCAGCCGAATTTAAAGAGACCATAACGACTAAGATCGATCGAGTGTTGCTCCATCCTGTATTCGGGTTGCCAATTTTCTTTGGCTTAATGTACTTAATGTTTCAGATGGTTTACACCATCGGGAAGCCATTGCAAGACGGTCTAAATTCGGGGGTAGAGTGGTTTAAGACGGCTGCTGTAGAGCCAGCTTTAAGCTTTCTACCTAAGTTTCCCCACGATTTGCTCATCGATGGGTTGTATGGGGGGATGGCGACGGTTGCGGCGTTTCTGCCAGTAATTTGGATCTTTTTTATCTGTATGGCGATCGTCGAAGATAGTGGATACTTATCTCGATCGGCTTATTTAATGGATGCTTTCATGGAACGATTGGGCTTAGATGGTCGATCGTTTGTCATGTCGTTGATGGGTTTTGGGTGTAATGTCCCCGCAATTATGGGGTTGCGAGTCATGCGCTCTCCCGCGCTGCGGTTGCTATCGATGTTGGTGATTCCATTTTCGCTGTGTTCGGCGCGGCTGAATGTATTTATCTTTATGACGACGGCATTATTTAATGCCAACGTTGCACCATTGGTGCTATTTAGCCTTTATTTATTTAGCTTTGCCGCCGCTATTCTCACAGCGTTTATTTTCAAAGGTAAGTACCCCAATCAAGAGCCATTAATTCTCGAATTACCGCCCTACCGCTTTCCTACCGTGCGACAAATGCTCCTGCGCGCTTGGAGCGAAACCAAACATTTCCTGCGGTTTTCATGGCGATTTATTATCTTTGGGGTAGTAGCAATCTGGCTGTGCAACAATCTCCCAACGAATGTCGAACCTGCCAGTGCTGGCACGATCTCCGGTGAGATCGGACGTGCGCTCCAACCCATTTTAGGCCCGATCGGGATTAATCCCAAGCTATCGGTCGCACTGATTTTTGGGTTTATTGCCAAAGAAATTGTTTTGGGAGGGCTAGCCGTGATTTATGCCACCAAACAGGATGCTGGATTAGCTGGAGCGATTGCTAAAGAAATCGACTGGGTACAGGCTTACAGCTTTATGTTGTTTACACTATTATACGTTCCCTGTCTTTCTACGGTCGCAGTAATTAAAGCAGAGTCAAAAAGCATCAAATTCGCAGTAATGGGAGTGCTATGGTCGTTAGTACTGGCTTGGAGTGCGAGTTTTATCTTCTATCAAGGTGCTAGACTTTTAGGGTTCTAATTGGTGGGAGTGCGGTCTTAGCTTTTTGTAGCACGCGATCGGGAAATATGAGACTTGTATTCTGTTAAACTAGTAGTAGTCGATCGGTGAGACATGTAATTATAGCCAGAAGCTAGCAGGGCTGCTATGAGTTTTTGGATTCACTACTCCTCGATCGCGTCAGCTTCAACTGTGGTTGCTACTACATTAGTTTTTAAAGCCGAGAAATGAGGAAAATTTTAGTTGTCGAAGATAATAAATCCGAACGAGAGTTGATAACTCTCTATCTCCAAAACAACAACTATCAAGTTATCGGGGCGGATAATGCAGCGGATGGCATGGAATTAGCCGCACAGCAAAAGCCAGATGTAATTATCACTGATATTACAATGGAAGGAATCAATGGCTTTGAATTTTGTCGGCTGCTCAAAGTATATCCCGATACCGAGCAAATTCCGATAATTGCTTGTACAGCTCGCGATCGAGAATTAGATCGGATGTGGGGGCAAAAACAGGGTATTGATATCTACATTACCAAGCCATATTCCGAACGAGATCTAGTTGATGCGATCGAATCAATCTTTAATTAGCGAACGAAATTTAACTTAACATTCCCGATAAATTATCGATGCTAGTATTTAAAGCAATTAAATCTAGCATATACTTGGCTCGCTCAGAGTTACCTTGCTCCGCAAATAACTTAGCTGCTACTTGCCAGTCAATCGCCGCTTCTCGTTCGCCATATAATTCTCGATAAGCAAAGCCACGATTAGAATAAGCAAGTGCAAAATTTGGTTTTAATTCAATCGCCTGACTATATTCACCAACGGCTAAAGCATAATTTTTTATCGAACTATATAAATTACCGCGTCGATAATAACCGATCGATAGTTTAGGATCTAGTTCGATCGCCCGATTGTAATCTGCGAGAGCTTGTGCTTCTTTATCTAACTTATAATAAGCATCTCCGCGACAGCAAAAAGCCAGCGCAATGTGAGCATGAAATTGAATTGCTAGCGTATACTCAACGATCGCGCCTTCATAGTCGCCATCTTTATATTTAGCTTTAGCTGACAACAATATATCACCAGCATCTATAATTGCAGTTGCGTTATCTACGCGTTCGAGCATATGGTTACTTTTAATTGCATGGTTGACGATCGAGAAATTTAGATAGACTCACTCGTGTTACATTTAGTCTAACGAGGCTGACTGACTAAACAGCCACAAAGATCGTCACCGTCTCTATTTATTTTTGTCCGATCTCAATCGATCGGATCGCTATTGCTAGCTAAATATATTATCGTATTCTAAATATACTCAAACGAATTAGGATCGGGATCGGTATAAGTACTGGCTTCATTATTGCGACACTGTTGTTACGATAATTGGCAGAGAAGATCGAAAAAAAGGTAACATCTAAAACTTCAACAGTAGCCAGCGATGCTTCACTCACAGCATTCACCTCCTCCTCAATCCCTATAAATCGAAGCATTCATGCGTCACCCCCTAAGATCGTTACTATATATAGAGTGGATTTTATTTGCAGCGATTATGGCATCCGAAGTTTCTAACTCCGGGCAACCGATCGAACTAAAATGGTTCAATATTGGGATTGTGGTGTTGTTGGCAGTGATGGGGTTGCAATTACCATCCGATCGGAAATTTTCACTCAGAATTCTCTATACAATCGCTCAAGTCATCCCAATTTTGGTGGCGGCTTATATGCAAATGCGCCCGGTTGGTTTGCTCTATATTATTGTAGTGATTCGGAGCTATTTACTATTTGGGAGACAATATCGGTTGTGGATTACTGGGGGCATATTTGCTTTGTATCTGATGACAATGAATTTATTTCCTTATCGTCGTCAGCATTCAGAATCTCGATCTTCTACAGGAGCGATTAGCCACAGTTCGAGATCGTTACCACGCGGTAATGCACCAACTATTCCTGGCGAAGAGTCACCACTAGCAACCCGCCGCGAACGAGATGGATTTCGGTGGGGATTTGTATTTTTGTTTGGGGGGATATTACTCAGTTTACAATTACTAGTAGATCGAATTTTAGCTGAAAAACATGCGAAAGAAGAACTCGCGATCGCCAATCAACGCATTCGTAATTATGCCCTTAAAGCCGAAGAAAATGGCAGTTTGCAAGAGCGCAATCGGATCGCCCGCGAAATTCATGATTCGCTAGGACACTCGCTGACAGCTCTTAATTTACATTTAGAAATGGCTGTAAAGCTGTATCAACTCCAGCCCGAAAAATCTCGCGAAGTTTTAGTAGAAGCCAAACGACTCGGTTCGATCGCTCTGCAAGATGTTCGGCAATCTGTATCGGCTTTGCGCTCCGATCCATTTGCCAATCGAGATTTAACTACTGCTATTAATAAGTTAGCAGATGACTTTAAATTTTCCAATCACCTGCAACCGATCTGCGATCTAGAAATACCGATCGATCTACCCCAATCTACTAATATTATTATCTATCGCATCGTGCAAGAAGCTTTAACAAATATTAGCAAACACGCACATGCTAGTGAAGTAAATATCGAAATTAAGACTCAACCTGCCACAGTAGAATTACGAGTTACCGATAACGGTCGGGGATTTATCCCAACTCATAATACTACCGGGTTTGGACTCCAAGGAATGCGAGAGCGAGTGTTATCATTACAAGGTCAGTTTGAAATAATAAGTCTGCCCGATCGCGGTTGTCAAATTGTGGCAATTATTCCTGTTTAGGTAAAACATCGATCGCAGGTGCAAAGCGATCGAACGCAATTCGTAAAAATGGCGGAGCTATAAAAGTGGTAACAATTACCATCAAAATAATTGCCACCTGCAATGGTTTATCGATCGCACCACTCGTCGCCCCAATGCCAGCAAATACCAAGCCTACCTCACCGCGAGGAATCATCCCTACTCCGATCGCGAGTCGATTGATATTTGGTTTACCGAATACTACCCATCCCGTAATTAGTTTGCCAGCAATAGCAATTAAAATTAAAAAAGTAGCAATAATTAATCCACTACGATATTCAGAAATAAATGGATTTAATACGCTCAAATCTGTCCGTGCGCCGACAGAGACAAAAAAGATCGGGACGAGGAGATCGGCAACAGGTCTGACCATTGCATCCAGTTCGTTACGCGTATCGGTTTCATCGAGTACCAATCCAGCGGTAAAAGCTCCAAGAATTGCCTCCAAATGAATGGCATTACCTAAAAATGCCATGAAGTAAGCAAAGATAAACGCTGGAATGACGATATTACCGCGAGTTTTTAAAGACTCAACTACCAGCGTAAATCCTTTGTTAAAAAACCCACCTAACAAAATCGAACCAACTAGAAATACCGTCGCGCTGACAATTAAATAAATAACATTTCTAACATCAACGGTACCCGTTTTTGCCAAACTAGCAACCACAGCTAAGACAATAATCCCCAACACATCATCAATCACCGCAGCACCGACGATAATTTGACCCTCTACAGATTTGAGTTGTCCTAATTCTGACAATACTTTAGACGTAATGCCGATGCTGGTTGCCGTCAGTGCAGCTCCAGCAAAAATCGCGGGAATCGCAGGTACGTCAAAAATTAGCATCAATCCAATCGTCCCTGCCAGAAAAGGCGCAACTACACCTACACAGGCGACGACAACTGCTTGCACTCCGACTGCTTTAAGTTGGCGTAAATCGGATTCCAATCCAATTTCAAATAAGAGAATAATTACCCCTAATTCTGCCAACACCGAGATAACTTCACTCAAAGATTCAAATATACTTTCAGTCACTACTGGCGACAGGTGATAAATCCACTGCAACACGTCCATAATCATCGAATCGGCGGCAGAGACGTTATCGGTAAAAACAATTGCATTCAGAGCCGATACACCCACGATTACACCGACAACTAGTTCGCCTAATACAGGTGGTAAATTTACTTTTTGGGAAATCTCCGCACCGATTTTACTAGCGAGGTAAATTACCACTAAGCTCAGGAGAACTCCTGTCAACAAAATGGGAGCATTTTCGGTTGCTACCACCGCCAGCATCGGTGTCGATGTGGGAAAATAATCTACGCTAGCCATCGCCAACGACAAAACGTTTGAGGGAAAACACAACATGGCAGATATTTGAGAGTAAAATGTCGGTATTTAGATACCTTCTTACCATATGGCGGAGCAAAGCAGATTACCACAACGACATCCTCAAGAAAAGATCGATCGAGCAATCGTCGATCGATTATTAGAAAGCGATCCTCAAGAACCAATGGCTCTGGCGGAACTCGCCAGATTGAGAATTCGATATAATGGCTTCCCTGGTGCGACGGATATTCAAGCCAATCTCGATCGATTATTAATCGAATGGCACATGACTGAAGCTCAATTATTTGCCAAAACTCGCGAACTACACAACACCGAACCCATCTATCAAGTCAAAGCTCGTAAATATCAAGAGCAAGAAGACTGGAATTAGGTTTTAGGAAGCGGGGAGCGGGGAGTGCGGAGATGGAAGAACGGAGTTCGGAGATGGGAAGATTTTGAATTTAAAGCCACATAATATAATATCCCCACACATCCCATACCTCCTCTCTCATCTCCGCTCCCCCCTCCCAACTTAAATGCAACTTAAAGTTACCATGGTGCCGTGTAACCGATCGGTACCAGATATAATGAGACATAGAGATATCTAAATCATACTCGACTCGATCGGACGCTTACCCATGCTCGACTTTACTATTATCCTGCTCCTAATTCTTGCAGCGGCAGGCATTGGCTACGATATCGTGGAGATATTACCCAGTGAGATGTTGGCAAAAGTTACCAATCAAGAGGGTTTGCGAATCGTCTCAGCCGGGTTTGCGGCATTCTTTGGGGGCATCTTCGGATTTGTGGTCAAAACTGCTTACCGCCGCCTAGAAACTCAGGTGCGACAGCTCCCTGTAGATGTGCTGTTAACCAGAGCCGTTGGCTTAGTAATTGGGCTGTTAATTGCCAATTTAATGTTAGCACCAGTCTTTCTGTTGCCGATCGCCCCAGAGTTTTCATTCCTCAAACCGCTACTGGCAATTTTAGGTAGCGTGATGTTTTGCTATTTGGGAGTCACACTCGCCGATACCCACGGCGGCGCATTTTTGCGATTGCTCAATCCCCAAAATGTCGAATCGATGTTAGTTGCCGAAGGTACTCTCAAAGCCATCTCGCCCAAAGTAATCGATACTAGCTGCATCATCGATGGGCGCATTGAAGAGTTATTAAATACCGGATTTGTAGAAGGACAAATCTTAGTGCCGCAGTTTGTGATCCAAGAATTGCAGACGCTAGCAGATGCCGCCAACGATATGAAACGGATTCGCGGACGTAGGGGTTTAGATATTCTTAACCGGATGAAAGATGGTTTTCCCGATCGACTCATCATTCACCCGATCGATTACCAAGATATCACCACTGTGGATGCTAAATTAGTCCACTTTGCCAGTGAAATTCACGCGACATTGCTCACCAATGACTACAATTTAAGCAAAGTTGCCAATCTGCAAGAAGTCTCCGTTTTAAATGTCAACGATCTCGCTCACGCAGTGCGCCCGATTTATTTACCCGGCGACTGTCTCGAAATAAAAATTATCAAAGACGGCAAAGAAGCCGCCCAAGGCATCGGCTATCTCGACGATGGCACGATGGTCGTCGTCGAAGAAGGTCGCAAATACGTTGGTGGTGGCTTACGCATTATCGTCACCTCCGCACTCCAAACCTCCGCCGGACGAATGATCTTCGCCAAACCATACGCCTCGATGATGGCATAGAGAGATGGGAGATGGGAGTAAGAAGTAAGAAGTAAGAAGTAAGAAGTAAGGAGTAGGGAGTAAGGAGAATTTTGGATTGAAAATTTATTTATGCTCCTTATCCCTCATCTCCCATCTCTCATCTCCCATCTCAATACATCACAAACCCTTACAACATTCTATTCCGATCGAACTTTTTCGCTATAATCATTGGCTACTGCGATCTACTTATTCCTATGTCCCGATCGAATTCTGAAGCCGAACAGCAACTTTCTCTTACCAAACGTCCCCGTCGGTTGCGGCGCAATCCGACTATTCGCAGCCTAGTTAGCGAAACTCAACTAACTGTGGACGATTTAATCTATCCGATGTTTGTCACTGAAGGCGAAAATCAACGGGTAGAAATTGTTTCCATGCCAGACTGTTATCGATATAGTCTCGATCTCCTGCTCAAGGAAATTGCCGAGATCTATAGCTTGGGGATTAAAGCAGTAGCCTTATTTCCCGTCGTCTCAGAAACCAAAAAAGACGACAATGGTACCGAGAGTTATAACCCCGAAGGATTGGCTCAACAGGCTGTCAGAGCGATTAAAGCTCAAACTCCTGGCATGATGGTAATTACCGACGTTGCACTCGATCCTTTTACTACACACGGACACGATGGCGTAATTGACGAACAGGGTGTGATTCTCAACGATGAAACCGTTGCCATCCTTGTGAAAATGGCTGTCTCGCAAGCCGCAGCAGGCTGCGATATCGTCGCCCCTTCAGATATGATGGACGGCCGAATTGGGGCGATTCGTCAAGGTTTAGATGCCAATGGTTTTACAGATGTGAGCATTCTCGCTTACTCAGCTAAATATGCGTCTGCTTATTATGGCCCCTTCCGCGATGCTCTAGATTCTGCGCCCAAATTTGGCGATAAAAAAACTTACCAAATGAATCCGGCGAATACGCGCGAAGCTTTACTCGAAGTCGAACTCGATATCGCCGAGGGTGCTGATATGGTGATGGTCAAACCCGCACTAGCATATATGGATATCATCCACCAAGTCAAAGCCAACTGCAACGTTCCAGTTGCCGCTTATAATGTCAGTGGTGAGTACTCAATGATCAAAGCCGCCGCCCAACTCGGCTGGATCGACGAGAAAAAAATTATGATGGAAACACTGCTGAGTATCAAACGCGCTGGCGCAGATCTAATTCTGACCTATTTTGCTAAGGATGTTGCCTTAATTTTGCATCATAAGTAATGGTAAACGATCGCGATTGGGTTTCGCGATCTCCACAGTTGTGGAAAGGGATTCATAAATTTTGTAGGTAATAAGGGCATAATGAAGTAACGAGTATCTCCGGTGGGCTTCAGCACAATGCAGATGCTACGCTTACGCCAACGGCAAACAGTTAGGAGCTTGCAATTTAATAAGCTACCAGTCAGGCAGGTTTCGACTTACTTCGACTTGTACTGAGCTTGCCGAAGTGTCGAAACCTAAACCCACAAATCTCTGGGATGTTGTTTCCACGCAAGTCCGTTATCTCTAGCCACCCTCTTGATTTGCTCAACCGTCGGGACACCCGACGAGCGCAAATCGCCCTCTTGATTTGCTCAACCGTCGGGACACCCGACGAGCGCAAATCGCTATCCATTAGCCTCTGACTGAAATATGGCAGCGACAAATTTTCGAGACTATTACGCGCTCTTAGGAGTGAACAAGAACGCTAGCGCAGACGATATTAAAAAAGCCTATCGGCGATTGGCGCGTAAATATCACCCCGATCTCAATCCGGGGGATAAAACTGCTGAAGCCAAATTCAAAGAAATTACCGAAGCAAACGAAGTGCTATCGGATACCGAAAAACGCAGTCAATACGACAGATTCGGACAATACTGGCGACAATCAGAACAACCGAAAAGTAACCCGCGATCGACTGCTGGCAATAACCCTAGCAATACTCCACCCGGCGACTTTAACACCGTCGATTTTGGACAATACAATAATTTTGATGATTTTGTCAACGAGCTGCTAGGGCGATTTAATAACAATGCCAGTAACTCAAATCCGGCTGGCGCAAAGACATCAGCCAAGACTAGCAGCGATGGGTTTAATACCAATACTACCACAAGTAGTTCTAGTAGTGTCGGCGGCGATCGCGAAGCCACCATCAGCCTCTCGCTCACCGAAGCCTATAAAGGTGTCCAAAAAAGCTTCAATCTCGGCACCGAAACAATCAAAGTCCGCATTCCCGGCGGAGCCAAAGCTGGCAGCCGGATTAGAGTACGCGGCAAAGGTAATATCAACAACTACAAGCAACGCGGCGATTTATACCTCACCGTCGAATTGCAAGCCCATCCCTTCTTTCGATTAGAGGGCGAACAACTCATGTGTGAAGTCCCCGTCACCCCCGACGAGGCTGTTCTGGGTGCCCAGATCGAGATTCCCACCCCAGATGGAATGGTGACAGTTAACGTGCCTGCTGGCGTGCGTTCTGGTCAATCTCTGCGACTGCGCGGTAAAGGCTGGGCAAATCCACGCGGCGAACGCGGCGATCAATTAGCCAAAATAATTATCGCGACTCCCAAAACCGTCACCCCCAACGAACGGGAGCTATATGAAAAAATTCGCGCCACCCGGACTTTCGATCCTCGCAATCATTTTAAGCAGGTTAGTCTTTAGGTTTTAGGTTTTAGGTTTTAGGTTTTAAGGATTGGGAACACACCATCGAATTTGTTCCCAGATCGAGGGTTACATTTGTCACGATTCGATCGTGACTTTAGCTCGATGTGAGGATTGGGACAGAACGAATAAGATAGCAGCATGGAAATCAAACACAGCTCTGTCTCAAACCACCCCGAACCCACCATGTTAAACAAGCTAGCTAAATTACTCCCCCTGTTTGCCCTCGTTATAGCTACACCATCATTTGCTGCTGGTAACTACTTCAGCCACAACCATACTCACGGACAAATTGCTGCTGGTGAGACAGGAACGTATCTCAATAAGCTCGATCTCACCCCCGCCCAAAAGACCAAAGTCGAAGCACTACGGGCAGCTACAAAGACGCAGATCGATGCACTATTAACTGCCGAACAACGTCAACAATACCAACAGATTGAGGCGCAACGCCAAGCCACCAAACAAGATGGCAATAATCTGAACCTCACCACAGAGCAAAAAGCTCAACTCAAAGCCATTCGCGAAACTAACAAAGCGCAATTTAAGGCAATTCTCACCCCCACACAACAAGCACAAATTACTCAAAGTGGTGGTGGATGGGGTAAAAATGGCGCGAATAAATTAAATCTTACCGCCGAGCAGCAAGCCAAAATGCAACAACTACGGGCATCTGCTCGCAGCCAGATGGATGCAGTTCTCACTCCCGCACAACAGCAGCAAGCGAAAGTACGTCAAGAGGCTCGCCAAGCGAGGGGGAACACTTGGAAAAGCCTAAATTTGACCGCAGAGCAACAGACAAAAATTAAAGCTATTCGTGAATCTAGCGATCGAGAATTGAACGCAATTCTCACCCCAGAACAGCAAGCCCAACGCAAATCTCATAAAAATGGTAAATGGCAGAAAAATAGTTAACACTATTGAGTAATCCCCCTTTTTAACTAATTGCGATCGGCTAAATTTTTGCACATAGATAGCGTGGCTAATCGATAAGACTCTGTCTCGCTAGATCGATCGCCTAAAGACTTGTTATTTAGATCCCAAGCAATTTCAGTTATTTTCACTTATCATCGGAATTTAAAATGTTAAAAGCTACTTCATTAGCACTCAGTTTACTCGCAGTTATCGCGATCGCACCAGCGTCTCAAGCCGCGACAAATGCCCAACCTCTATCCCTTCAGCAACCAGCCGCAAACCTCCATTCTCAGATTATCTTAAAAATTGGTGGGCAGCAAGAAGACCGTGGGGTAGCACGTCGTCGAGAACTAGAGTTAGAGCGGGAACGGGCAGCAGCACGCCGTCAAAACAAATACTATTCTCAACGTCGCTCTTACGTTAAGTATGATAAAAACTCTTACAATCATCGTGAAAACGAGCGTGGTGAATATCGCCGCGACCGCTAAAACGCTAGACTAAATCTGTTTGTTCTCTCGTACAGATGACGATCGTTTTAGCTCAACCCACCGCAGGGTTGTCAACTTTCTGCTAGTGATGTAAAGAGCAATTTGGGTTAATTAAATAGCGTGGCTAATCGATAAGATTCTGTCACGCTAGATCGATCGCAATAATATTCATCATCCTTTAATAATGGCTTCCGCCGCCATTATTCCAGTAGCACAGCCACCTTCCATATAACCTTGAGCATCGATCGAACAATGTTCGCCGATAAAGAAGAGGTTACCGACTCTTTCACCTTCTGCACCCGCAAATTTAGTCCATTGTCCGACTAAATAACAAGCATAAGACCCCCGAACGTAAGGGGAATCGATCCAATTAGTAACGATCGATTTATTCGAGGCTAGAGTTTTTACACCTGGAAAAATTAGATCGAACTGACTGATAAATTTATTGGCAACTTCTGTGGGCTTAGATTTACCTGACTTTACGCCCAAATCGCCACCACTAAAACTAGTAATAATGCCTGCTTTAGTCTCGTTGTAGCGGCTCGATGCCCAGGTTTCGCTGGTATCTAAATCGCTAAATGATTGACCGTTAGATTTATATTTAGTCCGCCATAATCTTTCGCTATAGCTGGTAATTAGTTTAGTATTGGTACCGTAGCCGATTTCGTTAATTGCTGCTTGCTTAACTGCTGGTAATTGCACGCCAAGATCGAGTTTTCTGAGCATGCTAAAGGGTAACGCTAAAATAACTCGATCGAATGTGTATTCTTGACTAGTACCTCCCGATCGCAGGTTGACTCGATAGCGATTATTTGGAGTAGATCGGATCGATTCTAGCTGGGTATTTGTCTCGATTCGATCGCGCAGTTTTTCGGCTAATTTAGTAATAATCTGTTGATTGCCACCGCGAATCTGATACCTTTGGTCGCTACTACCAAATATTTCGATTTTATCTGGCTCTTTACCAATTAGTAATAATAAATTAAGTGCCGATTGTCGATCGATCGGTAATCCATATTCATTAGTGTAGGCAACTTCGATAAATTGCCGCAAGATTGAGTCGGAACAATAACGCGCCAGATAAGCATCAATCGAGATCCGATCGAGTTGAATAGCACGCTGATTAGTCGATTTATAATTTACTTCGCCGATCGCTTTTACATCTCGATCGATCTGTTTTGCAAGCGGCATAAAAGCCGTAATTAATTCTTTTCGATCGACCGATCGGTTTTTAAAAAACCAGGTATCTTGAGTCAAGCCGCGATCGCCAGCCCATAAATCGACTTCAACCAAACCTAGTGAAGCCGCCAATTTACGGATATTTTTATGTCCAGAATCGATAAACTCGCCACCTAACTCGACGGTTATATCCGTACCCAGAGCCTTGGCTTGACTGAGCATCCTACCGCCACTCCGCTGACTGGCTTCCACAATTCGGACTGGTACGCCAGATCGATCGAGATAATAAGCCGCCGTCAATCCGGCAATTCCCGCACCAACAATTAGAACTGGAGCTGTCGCCGCATCAACTTTATGCTGATGGGCATCGATCGTGACAGCAGCAACGGCACCAGCCGCCGCCAGAGAGCCTTGCAACCAGCGACGACGACTAATTTGCATCTCCCACCTTTCTAGGGCTGTTGCTGACGAAATGCCCCTAAACTGGGCAAATCGGGCAATTTGATAAGCACGCCGCAATATCTGAATTAAAGGAGTTTTCGCCATAATTATGAATTAAATGCAAAATTAGCATCGATATTTTCAAAAATGGGATAAACATTTGAGATCGATCCCATTTTTACGTCCTAGTTTAGTGACATCATATTCTGAGTGTCTTTGTCTGTATATATGAATACTGCCGATCGATCTCCAGCCAACCAAAATCTATTTCTGGCGACAATGGCTTTCGCCGTGGCTTTTGCCAATTGGGGCATTATCTCCGGGTTAGCACCGTTACTGAGAAAAGAATTGGGGCTATCGGTGACACAAGCCAGCGTGATGATTGCCATCCCAGTCTTATTAGGCTCTCTGGGGCGAATTCCGATGGGGTTATTGACCGATCGTTATGGCGGACGGATCGTGTTTAGTATCTTACTCGCATTTACGATCGTTCCTGCTGTCGGTTTATATCTCAATCATTCTTATTCCAGTCTGCTATTCTGGGGCTTCTTGATGGGGCTAGCAGGTACTTCTTTTGCCGTAGGGGTCGCTTTTGTCTCTGGCTGGTTTCTGCCTAGTCAGCAGGGCACCACGCTGGGTATTTATGGGGCAGGGAATATCGGTCAATCGGTGGCAGTGTTTGGCGGGCCAGTGTTAGCAGCTCAGATCGGTATTCCGGCTACATTTCTGGTGTTTAGTGCGGCTGCGGTAGCATGGGGAATTATTTTCGCGCTCACTGCCAATAATGCCAAGCCGCCGAGTAAGTCGAAAACATTTGCAGAAAATATTGCCGTATTAAAAACCGAAAAACTAGCTTGGGTATTAAGTATTTTTTACGCGCTCACCTTCGGTGGTTTCGTCGCGCTGAGTATCTATCTACCCACCCTCTATAGAGAAGTCTTCGCACTCACCCCCCCAGACGCAGGCGCAAGAACGGCAATTTTTGTATTAGTAGCAACTCTATCCCGCCCAGTGGGAGGCTTGTTGAGCGATCGCATCGGCGGTCAAAAATTGCTACTCTACGTGTTTTTAGGCATTGCGGCGATTGGTTGGTTGATGGCAATGCCTTCGATTTGGCTATTTACGATCGGAACTTTAGGCTGTGCGATTTTATTTGGGTTGGGTAACGGTGGCGTATTCAAACTCGTCCCGCAATATTTCCCCCAACAAACAGGCAGCGTCACCGGATTAGTCGGTGCCGCAGGTGGCTTAGGCGGCTTTTTTCCGCCGATTGTCTTAGGGATTTGCCGCGACATGACTGGTAGCTATACGATCGGATTTGGATTGCTGATTGTTTTTGCCCTCAGTTGCACGGGTATCCTCAGCCAGACATTCTGGAAATCTAAAATATCAGGGTAATCGCACCAATCCAAATAGCCGCATGTGAGTAACAATAATCCACCGCCGCTCGAATCTAGATCGGGGTATGATGGTATCATCATACCTGTGAGTTGAAGTTATGAAACAAAAAATTGCGATTGCACTCGATCGAGATCTACTATCTTTTATCGATCGACAAGCTCAAGGCAATCGCAGCGATTATTTGAATTCTCCGATCGCTCAAGAACGGCGAAAAATATTAGAACAAGAGACAATCGCCGCTCTTCAAGCAGATATTCAAGATCTTGAATATCAAGCCGAAATAGCCCAATGGGGTTGATTAGACAATCGAACTCGCTCATAGATTATGGCGTAAGTAATCGTAACTATAAATTCTAGAATTTAGTCATCAGTTAAAGCCCTCAAATAAATTTGGGGCTAAGAGCACAAGTTCGTTTCAACGAACTAATATTTCCGGCAGTTATCTTCTCTTCGAGACGCTTCGCGAACAGATAACTTTGGCTATGAGCGCGAAATTCCATTTCAGCGCGGATGCAGATTGCACTAATAACCCACACCCGACTACCTCCAGCACGCTTCGCGATCGAATCCACATAATGATTTGGATATGAGTGGGCATTATCCATCATCTAAATTCAAGACCTACTTCGCGTCCATCCAATTAGCCCCAACCCCAATCTCCGCCACCATCGGTACACTCAGATCGATCGCGCCTTCCATCGTCGCCTTAATCTTCGGTTGCAACTCCTCCCACTCATCCTGAGGGATTTCCAACACCAATTCATCATGAACTTGCAATAACATCTTCGCTTGATATTGCGCCAATAACTTATCGATTTCAATCATCGCTAACTTAATAATATCCGCACTCGAACCCTGAATCGGGGCATTCGCCGCAGCTCGTAAATGCCCTGCATCTACTTGTCCGAGATTGCCGAGATTATCCAGATCGATGCTGTTTGGATCGCTGCCTTTTAAGCCGCGCAATTTACCACTTTCAAATCGGAAATACCGCCGCCGTCCGCAGACAGTTTCGACATATCCGAGGGCGATCGCTTCCCGTTTAATGCGTTCTAAGTAGTCAAAAATGCCGGGATATCGATCGTAAAACTTATCGATGAAGATTTTGGCTTCGCTAGCTTTCATGCCAGTTTCTCGCCCGAATCTTGCCGCACCCATACCATAAACTACGCCGAAATTAATAATCTTACCCATCCGGCGTTGTTCGCTGGTGACGGTATCGCTTTCAAACAATAGTTTGGCGGTGACGGTATGGATATCTTCGCTTTGGTTATAAGCAGTTATTAAAACTGGTTCCTGACTGAGGTGAGCCAGGATGCGGAGTTCGATTTGGGAGTAGTCAACTGCGGCGAGGAGCCAACCAGAAGCAGGAATAAAGGCGCGGCGAATTTGGCGACTAAATTCGGTGCGGATGGGAATATTTTGGAGGTTGGGATTGGAGGATGAAAGTCTACCCGTAACGGTAACAGCTTGATTGAAATCGGTATGAACTCTGCCCGTTTTGGGATGTATTAATGCCGGGAGGGCATCGACGTAGGTAGATTTGAGTTTGGAGAAAGTACGATGTTGTAAAATTAGATCGACGACTTCATGTTTGCCTTGCAATTTTTCGAGGGTATTGACATCGGTGGAATAACCGGATTTAGTTTGGCGGATACCTTTGGTGTCTAATTGGAGTTTGTCAAATAATATCTGGGCGAGTTGCTTGGGCGAACCGAGATTGAATTTTTCACCAGCCAGGGCATAAGTTTGCTCTTCGATTTTGGCTAAGTCTTCAGCTAATACTAGCGAGAGTGTTTTCAGATATTCAGCATCAATATTGATACCGCGATCCTCCATGTTGGCGAGGATCGGTTCGAGGGGGATTTCGATCTCTTGCAATAGCGCGAGTAACTTCGGTGCGGCGGCTAATTCGGCTGTGAGCAGACTGTGGAGGCGGTAGGTACCCCAGACATCCATCCCGCAATATTCGGCGACGGCGGGGATACTAATACTCGCAATAGTTTGTCCTTTTGGTACTAAGTTATCGTAGCTCTGGGGGACGATGCTCAGATAGCGGCTGGATAAATCGGTGAGGTTGTGGCTACTGTCGGGATTGAGGACGTAGCTTGCCAACATCGTATCGAAGACAACGCCTTTGAGGTTGATGCCTTGGTTTTTAAATACCAATCGATCGAATTTAGCGTTTTGCAATACCTTAGGATAAGTCGCAGATTCGAGGATCGGTTTGAGATTTGTCAGAACTAATTCTAGATCTAAATTATCACCCGACTCGTGCCCGATCGGAATATATGCCATCCGATCTGGTTCGCCTCCCCAACAACAACCAATCCCCACTAATTCCGCATTACGCGGTTCTAAATCGGTAGTTTCGGTATCCCAAGCAATGGGACGATTTGGATCTATATGTTGCTGGAGATTGGTAATTAAAGCTTGTAATTTGGCAACAGTATCGATAACTTGTGGCTGAATCGGCGATTGCCGACTGAGTTGAAATTTATCCGTATCTTCGGCACTAAAAAACCACATATCGTCACCGCCATCATCAGTGACAATCGATCCCTGCGGTGTGACAATCTCGCGCACTGGTTCGTGGGGACTATTGATACTCTCAGGAGTCGGAGCCGCCGCACCTCCAAAAGCTTCTTGCAGCTTTTCGATATCTTTACTAAATCGATGCAGTTCCAATGTTTGCAAAATTGGCTGCACCTGTTGAAAATTGAACCCAGTTAACTTCGTCTCTGGTAACTCAATTTCTAACGGTACATCAGTAATAATTTTCGCCAAATACTGAGAATGAGTAGCATCATCCTTCCCCGCAATTAACTTCTTACCATTCGCACCTGGAATCTCC
>NZ_JANYJC010000232.1 GCF_025361915.1 Chamaesiphon sp. GL140_3_metabinner_50 | reverse complement strand
AATCGAGCCGATCTGAAGATTCACTACTTTCTGTCATAATAGTTAAACATTAAAATAAATATAAATCAATCTGGATTAAATTTCCACTCATCGCCCTCAATCGATCGCAGCAGATTCTTTGGCACTGAATCATCTTGTGGTATGAAAACATGAGTATGAAATTGATTATCATCAACAAAGAGACGACCACACCCCGAACATTGATAGATAGGCCGACGACCATAATAGTCAATGATGTTCTCAGATAGATCTATCATTGTATCTTCGATTAATACATCTACATCGATTTTATTAGATGCAGTATATTCGATATTTACTACTAATTTTTTAATTTGTTCTTCTACTTTATCGCACAAATCGAAGGAATCTAGGTCGGCTATAAAGCTGGCTTTATAGCTAATACAATCTGAGCTATCATAAATCACATAGCCACACTCGCAGTCGATTTTCATTTGTAATAGGTTTTATACACTTCAATCTATTCCTAGTAATAGAATCGAAAGAAACCCGACTTTTTTAAAAAGTCGGGGAGCTGGCTTATTTATACATCCAAACGACGCTCGATTGCGTTTGCCCAAGTATCGGTAATTGTGGTCAGATCGAGATTGACGATCGGTTCGCCGAGACTAACCATCTGAAACCTGTCGGTTTGGGTGCCGACGGTGCCTAGATATTGCCAAGCATCGCCGACTTGCTGGGCTAAATAAGCCTCAAATTCGGACTGATGTGCGGGGGAGATCGACACGACAATTCGGGCACCGCCTTCGCCAAATAATGCCGTATCGAACCTGTCTACAATACCGCCGAGGAGAATTGCTGCGCCTTTGTTTCCCGCGATCGCACATTCAGCTAGGGCGACAGCTAAACCACCTTCGGAACAGTCGTGAGCGGAGTTAATCCAGCCATGTTGGATACCATCTCGACATGCTGCTTGGACTTTGAGTTCGAGGTCGAAATTAACGGCGGGTGGTTGTCCGGCGATCGTGTGATGGAGGGTGGCGAGGTATTCTGAGGCACCTAGTGTTAGTAGTTCTAAACCATCTGCTACGGGATAAGTTTTGAGTAAAGCAGTCTTGAATGGGAAGTAGCCGACGGGGATACCGAGGAGGTAAATCCGATCGCCGGAATTTTGCCAGCCTTGACCGCAGACTTTGGTAATATCGTCTACGATGCCGACCATGCCGACGACTGGGGTGGGGTAAATGGGGACGGGATTGCCTTCAGGATCGAAGGTTTCGTTGTATAGTGATACATTTCCGCCTGTGACGGGGGTGCTAAATGCGCTGCAAGCTTCGGATAAACCCGTGCAGGCGTTGGCGAGTTGCCAATACCCGATCGGTTTTTCGGGGCTGCCGAAGTTGAGATTGTCGGTGACGGCGACGGGTTCGGCTCCGACGCAACTGAGGTTGCGGGCGGCTTCGGCGACAACCATTTTTGCGCCTTCGTAGGGGTTGAGATAGACGTAGCGGGGGTTGCAGTCTACGGTGGCGGCTACGCCGAGGTTGGGGTTATTAATCGTGGATTGGCGACCTTGGATCGGCTCTAAGGGGCGAATGCGGACAATTGCGGCATCGGCTCCACCGGGAAGCATGACGGTATTATTCTGGACTTGGTGGTCGTATTGACGGTAGACCCAGCGTTTGGAGGCGATCGAAGGTGTATCCAACAGGGTCAACAGCACGTCGTTCCAAGTGTGAGCTTTGCCGTTAATTTCGATGCCTTGGCGGGTGGCTGGGGGTAACCGATCGGGTGTCCATGCCCAGGCTGTTTGGGCGTATGCAGGAGCTTCTGACATCACTTCCCGCTCGTAAATGGGGGTGTTATCTGCTAGGGCAGAGGCGGGGACTTCGGCGGCGATCGATCCTTGGAATAATATTCGCACGATCGGTTCTTCAATTACGGTACCTGCGACGACGGCATGGAGTCCCCACCGCTCGAAGATGTCGATTAATTCTTGTTCGCGTCCTTTATGAGCGACGAATAACATCCGTTCTTGAGATTCGGATAGGAGGTATTCGTAAGGCACCATGCCGGGTTCGCGGGCGGGTACTAAGTCGAGATCGAATTCAATGCCGACACCACCTTTAGCCGCCATTTCCGAGCAAGAACAGGTAATCCCAGCGGCTCCCATATCTTGGGCGGCGACGACTGCGCCCGTTTTAAAGGCTTCGAGACAGGCTTCGATGAGGGATTTTTCGAGGAAGGGGTCGCCAACTTGGACGGCGGGGCGATTATCGATCGATTCGGCGGTGAGTTCGGCACTGGCGAAACTCGCGCCACCCATGCCGTCGCGCCCGGTAGTGGAACCGACGTAGAGGACGGGATTACCAATGCCAGCAGCACCAGATTTAACGATCGTATCTGTCTCCATTAAGCCCATCGCCATCGCATTGACTAGGGGATTGCCAGAGTAAGCGGGGTCGAAATATACTTCGCCGCCGACGGTAGGCACGCCGACGCAATTATGCGCGACAATTCCCCCACTGGTGACAAATAAGTGGGTATTATCGACTTCGACATCATAGACATCACAGGTTTCGACAGTATGCGCGGCGATGCTATGAATTTTAACTGTCGCCATCGTTGTCATAGTATCGGTGACGCATTTAGTGGCGACATTCCCAGCTTCTTGCTGTGGCGCGGGAGTCGCGGAACGAATGTGCATCCAGTCATGACGCATTTCAATTTGCCAGAGTGCAGCGTAGTCAAATTCCCGCCCTTTAATTTTGCCTACAGTAGCCGGACGATGATGCACTTGGGGTAAAATGCCCTGATTTTGGATCAGGAGCATAATGCCATCGAATAATTGACGGCTGGAAGTAGAGCAGAAAATTTTATCGCGTGCTCCCGCTCCATAACTCGGATTGGGAATTGTGGGATTGTTACGAATTAAGCCTTTGAGTAATTCTTGCTGAAGTTGCCAGTTCCATTCCCAGACAAAATCGGGAATCCGTTTGTGTGTCGATTCATTGCCACAACCCCAGGCAGAGATAAATAAATGACCTAACAACCAGGACGAAACGCAAATTGCCATTCCCGATGTGCGTTGTTTGGCACTAGCTTCGAGTCCTAATTCTTGCAGGATTTCGATCGTATCCTCTGCGGCGGCGGCTTCCTGATGGCTGAAGTTAAAGAAAATTCGATAAATGTTTCCAGATGGCGATACTATCCCCGTGGCAAGATAGTAACCGAGTAACCGAGCGAAAGCGGCATTTGGCTGCACGATCGCAGGTAACCAGTCATCCTTGCCATGTTGCCCGATTTGGAGATCCGCACGGGAGAAATTCAACGCGCGATCGAGTCCTAGCAGTTGTTCTAGATTTAGGAACCGATCGAGTGGTAAAGTTTTGGTACTGAAGTAGTGGTTGCGTTTTTGAATCGAGGGTTCAAATAATTCGAGCGTAGTGCGGATCAGATCGGTGGGCTGCCAAGTGTCTGGCAGTTTGACAAGTAAATCTAGATTGGCATGTAGTTGAGGATCGATCGTGGCAATTAGATCGATCGATTGAGTCTGGGCAGCACTTTCGGGGAGTTTCTGGAGTACGGGGAGATTGTCGCCAACGCGCAGGGTTTGAGCGTAGCGAATTCGCACTTTATTCTCGGCTTCTACCCGTAACATTGGGTGATCGGGAGTAACTGTAATGCTGCGCCCCAGTGAGGTGCGAATATTGACGAGGGTATTTGTTTGACGTTTGAAAATCCGCGCCACGGGTTGCCAGCAAGTTCGATTGGTTTTAGGATCGAGCGAGAGGGTTTCAATTCCTGGCGGGAGTTCGTGGGTATGGACATTCGGCGGAAGATGGGTATTGACAAAATTCCCGATCGTATCGATGTGAATACCGCAATCGTCTTTCCAGGTAAAGGTTTCGGAGCCGATTAAACAGTTTCCATAATGAGATATTCCCGCGACGACACCTGTAAATAAGCGGCGGGTTTTAGCATCTTTTAGGTCGCCAAATCGCAGCGAATTGAGAATTGCGATCGGACGTGCGCCCATTGTAAAAATATCGCGGAGAATGCCGCCCACGCCCGTCGCCGCCCCTTGGAATGGCTCGACCGCCGAAGGATGGTTGTGAGATTCGATTTTAAATGCAAGCTGAAGTCCATCGCCCAAATCGATTACACCCGCATTTTCACCCGGCCCGACCAAAATGCGATCGCCTGTAGTCGGAAATTGTTTGAGCAATGGGCGCGAATTTTTATAGCAGCAATGCTCCGACCACATCACCCCAAACATGCCTAATTCGGCTTTGTTGGGGTGTCTGTTAAGTCTTTTGACAATTTCCTCGTATTCGTTAGGTTTGATACCTTGAGCGGCGATTTCGGCTGAGGTGAAGGGGGAAGGTGTCATGCAAGGAGTAAGGAGTAAGGAGTAAGAAGTAAAAAGTAAGGAGATAGAGGGTGTTTTGAGCGATCGGTAATTTCCCGATCTGTTGGGTATTATAATCTAGAGCAATTTTTCGATGAGTTAGGGCTAGAACTATGGCGTATTGGTGTCACAACTGCGAAACACAGATTTTGGTACTCCGATTAGGATACTGTATCAACTGTCGAGAACCAATTTCTACCGATATTCTACCTGAATCTAAACAACAAGCTTTGGCAGTAGCGGAACGTGAATACGAAGCCAATCGCGATCTCATTAGAGCGCAGAAAGGACTGCAAAGTTCTGGGGATGGCGGCTTAGATCTCGGTACCATCGGCGATTTGGGCAGTTTTGATTAATAATGAGTACCGTAAAGTATAGCAACCGCCAAGGCGATTAGGACAGTAAGATAGTGCGTGCTACAAACCCGACTGTCTTGTCTCGCTGTCTTGAAAAGGTGCTTCACTTGGGGAAACAAGCGACGTTTGTGGGGGAAGCTTCCCCCACAAAGCTCGCGCCCCAAGAACGCACTTTTCGCAAACCGTCGGGAAACAGAGGCGTGCGCGAGCCGCTTTTCCAAAAAGTCGGGTTTGTGTCCTAACCGATATGGCGGCGGCTATAAGAGTTCGGGATAGGGAAAATTGATTTGGTGGAGCCTCTAGAGCCAGGAGAAACTCAGTCTAATTTACATACATCAGTTCTTCATTTCGATCGAGGTTAATAATTTTGTTACCGATGCCGTCTTTGCCGTGAGATGTAATGTTAGCAATCGGGAACAGCTCGTGACGGTGGGTGGTAGTCACCAAATCGAGATGGGTGGTTTCATTCGGCAGCATTAGTCGAACTAGACAATCGGTTTTGGTGGCAAATTGCATTGCATGGGTGCCCATGTTTCCAGTTTGGACGATCCGGATGGCGGTAATGGGGATGCGTTTGGCGTAGCCATGACGGGAGATCAGCACGATTTCATCGGTGTTATTGGCGGGAATGCAGCCGATGATGCTTTCTCTATTACCGACTTTGAGAGCTTGAATACCTTGGGATACTCTACCCATCAGGGGGATTTGTTCGGAAGCCAGAGCCAGCCGCAGTATTCGCGCACCAGAGGTGGCAATAATAATTTCGCGTTGATTGGTGAGGGGGGTAATGGTATGGAGTTTGTCTTCTTCCCGCAGTTTGATCAGGGTGGTACCGCGATTGGTGAGTCCGCTGAGTTCTTGGAGCAGAACCCGTTTGATTTTACCTTGAGCGGTCAGCAGGAGCAATTGCTGGAGATCGTCGGGGGTTTCATCGGGGGTGGGGAGGGTGTAAATTACCCGTTCTGCTGTTTCTTGAAGTGCGGGAATTAGACTTGCAAGAATCGTACCGCGATCGTTACCCAGAGTCGGCGGAATATCGCGAATTTTTAGCGGGTAGGCTTTGCCGTCGGTGGTGACTAATACTAGTTCTGCTTCGGTGTAAGTTTGATAGGTTTTGGTAATAAAGTCTTGACTGTTGGGTTTGAGTTTTGTACCTGTTTTGCCAAGTCTTCTAATATAACCTTCGTGAGTAATTTCTACCGTAGTTGGCTGACTGGGTTCGGCTTCAATTATTTGAAGCTGAGTGGCAGGAAGTACCCGATTTCGCAGCTCTTTAGCTGTCAGCTTTTCTTCTGCTGGGGCAGTTTTATCGGCTTTGGTTTTAGTTGCAACCGATCGAACTGTTGTGGCACGATCGAGTTTTGGTGGAGTTAACTTAGTAATTTTTGTCCGACGCGGATCGGTAAATTTACGCTTGAGCGATCGCAGATCTTTTTTAAGCGATTTTAGCAGTTCGCTGCGATCTTGCAAGAGTGTATTTAAGCTGGCAATTTTATTATTCAGCTCTTGAAATTCTGCCTGAAGATTTTGCTTTTCCATCCCGGTTAAGCGTCGCATGGGCATCGCTAAAATTGCATCGGCTTGCACGTCGCTCAGATCTAATTCGGTCTGAAAAATTGCCTTAGCAGTTGTACCATCCGGCGCATTGCGAAGGATAGTAATTACCGCATCGAGATTATTTAAGGCAATTAGCAACCCCGATAGAGTATGTACCCGTTTTTGGGCTTGTTCGAGTTCGTTCCCATACTGACGGAGCAGGGTAACTTCTCGGAATTTAAGAAACTCTTCGAGCAGTTGTCTGAGACTCAACTGTCTGGGTTGTCCCTCGACAATTGCCAGCATAATTGCGCCAAAGTTGCCCTGAAGGGCAGTTTGTCGATACAGTTGGTCGAGAACGTGGTTCGGTTCGCTATCACGCTTGATCTCGATAACTACCCGCATCCCATCGCGATCGCTTTCATCGCGTAAGTCAGCAATACCATCCACTTTACCAGCATTAACCAGCTCGGCAACTTTCTCAATCCAGGCGGCTTTATTTACCTGAAAGGGCAATTCGGTAACAATCAGCGAATCGCGACGTTTTTTAGATTTAGTAACTTTAGCCTGAACGCTGGCAACTTCCACATGCGAAACCCCGCGCACGGTAATAATCCCTCTCCCAGTCCGATACGCATCATGGATACCTTCAATGCCCATAATTTCCCCACCTGTGGGAAAATCAGGGCCAGGGATTAAGTCCCATAATTTGGCATCGGGAAGATCGGGTTTATCGATTAGGGCAATCGCACCATCGATAATTTCGCCCAGATTATGCGGGGGAATATTTGTCGCCATCCCCACGGCAATCCCGCCACAGCCATTGACTAGCAGAATCGGTAATTGGGCGGGTAGCACCGTCGGTTCTTGCTGGGAGTTATCAAAATTCCCCGTAAAATCGACAATCGAGCTACTAATTTCGCCCAATAAAGCCTCGTGACTAATCGGAGCCAGTCGCGTCTCTGTATACCGCATCGCCGCTGGCGGATCGTTATCGACCGAGCCAAAATTGCCGTGTCCGCCCAAGAGCGGATAACGGGTCGAAAAGTCCTGCACGAGCCTGACCAAGGCATCATAGACCGATTGGTCGCCGTGGGGGTGATATTTACCCAACACATCTCCCACAACACGAGCGCATTTGCGATACGGTCGGTCGGGTGTCAATCCCAGTTCGTGCATCGCGTAAATAATCCGCCGATGCACTGGTTTGAGTCCATCGCGGACATCGGGCAAAGCCCGCCCTACGATTACACTCATGGCGTATTCTAGGTACGATCGCTGCATCTCTGATGGCAGATCGATCGGAATAATTTTATCTGTACCTAGCAGATCTAGCTGTTTTACCATGAGTTCAAATGCCTATGTCGATCGCTTTAAGTTAATCTCAGTCTGCCACAAACCGATCGCAATCTGACCAGACTGCAAAATAATAATACACAATTACTAAGGGAGATGGGAGATCGGAGGTCGGAGTTGGGAGATGGGAGAGCGGAGTTGGGAGATGGGAGAGCGGAGAGGAGGTAAAGGTTAGAGATTAGAACGCTAGCGTTCCTCTATCGATCTTAAAAACCTAAAACCTAAAACAGATTGTCCCAACTCCCAACTCCCATCTCCGACCTCCCATCTCCCATCTCCCATCTCTTAGCCCTTACTCGGAGCCTTAGTAATAAAATCTCTAACTCTAGGAGTCTGAATCAGTTTGCGGGTGTCATTGAGCAGTTTATCACCCCATAAGTTATCTTTGAGGTATTGAATATTGGCATAGCGACTATCGAGGACGATCGCTTTTTCGGCGGCGGTAAAAGCTTCGGCTTGCTTACCTTGGACAAAAAGCGCGACAGCCATAGCTAGCATCGGTTCTGCGGCTTTGGGGTCGATGGCGATCGCCCGTTGCCAATTTTGAATCGCGCCACTAATATCGCCAGTTTCATAGTTGACTAAGCCGATGTTATTGATTGCTGGCCAAAACTTAGGATCTTTTTTAACGGCTTTTTGGTATTGAGCGAGTGCGTCGGGATACTTGCTCGATTTGTAATAAGCATTACCCAGATCGAACAGCGCGCTATTATTATCTGGTTTAATTTTTAGTCCAGATTGGATGGTATCGATCGCTTTTTGATTGTCGCCTTTCTGGAAGTATGCCGAGCCTAGCATAAAGAGTGTATCTGGATCTTGGGGCTTAATGGCGATGGCCTGTTGCAGAGCTTCGATACTTTTTTCGTATTTTTGAGTTTGGACGTATAAGGTACCCAAAAATAACCAAGCTTCATGATTTTTTGGAGCTAATTGGGTTGCCAATGCTACGCGCGGAATTGCTTGCTCGTACTGCTGGAATTGTACTAATCCGGCGGCTTGTCTGAGTAAAGTTTTGCTGGTATTTTCTAGCGATTTGGCATCTTGTGTGGGGGTATATGGCACCAAAGCTTGACTATGAGCGACTGTTGCTACGCTTGCCATACCCAGGCAAACCGTCAGGAAAAGGGGATAGATCCGTTTAAGCACAATAAATTAGGTCTAGGTAGATAGTCGAAAATAAATAAGTTGGCAATCGGATCGATCGCCGATCTCATCATAAGACAGATTTTACAGCCTCTGAGACAATTGTTCAGTTATCGATCGGATTAGGAAGTCCTGACTTCTTAATTCTGTCTCCCCACTCTTATCCCCTGCTTGCTAAAATTAAGACTGAGTTACTAAAAGAAATCCCCACATGATGGACGTAATGGAGTTTTTCCAGCATAGTGCTGGTAGATGGAGATCGAAACGGACTACGCATCACCTGGCATTTAGAAGATCGGAGATGGGCGAATCAGAGATCGAAGTCAAGGCATTAGCGGCTGAAGATCCAGAAATTATTGCGTTGTGCGAATCGCATCAAGTCGATCCTAGCCTAGCTGTTGGCGGCTGCTGCGTGACTTGGGCGGCTTCAATGGGCTGGGACCAAGAGGGCGAAAACCATGAAGGTAAGACGGTATTTGCGCTGATTCCCGATGCTGAGAAACCCCGTAGCGGTCAACTATTGCGCGATCGCGGGTATGCTGAAATTGTCTCGGTAGCCGGACAATACCACATGGATAACGATGGTGGTTTGGTGCTAGTAACTGAGTATGACATCATGAGTTCGATCGAGCGGTTCTGGTTCCCCAGCCCGAATGTCCGCGTGCGAAGCAGTACTGTCAAGCGGATGGGTGGATTTAGTACAGCGACATTTTGTACGGAAACGCGGGTATTAGACGCGAGTAGCGAACCAGTTGTCGAAGCTGCGAATATCGATCCTCAGCTCATTCTTTCGCCCCTGGGCTGGTGATTGAATCCGATCGCAGCCTAGCATACCGTAATGGTGTTACCTACCTCGAAAAAATTCAATTTCTGCTACCAAATCCGCAGATGGTAGATGTGATGGAGAATGTGCGCGATCGAATTTCAATTTGTACTTGGATCGGTTTGCAAATTGAAGGTGTCAATCGATCGCTCCAAGTCCATCTTAATGCCTGTCATGGGTGTTTTAATCCGATCGAGCGGCGATCGATCCAGCTTTTGGCAGTACCATTTGCGCCATCGCTGCAACTAGATGGCTTTTGCAATATTCACACCAATCCGACAACTATTTTGGTCGATTTAGGGCGAGTTGCACCAGCCGATTGGCTGGCTCTAATCGCCCATGAATACGCTCACGCCCATGTCGGCTATCCCGGACACGATCGCGCTTATGCTGATGTACTCGGTCATTTATGCTTAGGATTAGGCTTTGCCCAACCATCATCATCATGCGTAGACGATCGTAGCATCTATTGTTGGCCGCCTTATGTACCTGCGATCGATCCTCTATCTTGGTGGCGGGGTGAAGGTTAGGAGTAAGCTCTGCGAAATTGATGTCAACTACTTGCTAATTTCTAGCGATTCACAATTTTTAAACCACCATGAATACCCTCCCCATTACCCTCCCCGACAACCTCGATACCTACCTTCAAGCCCAAATCACATCTGGTCACTACTCAACTCCTAGCGACTACATCCAAGCCCTAATTCAAGCAGATCGAGATTGCCAAGCTCATCTAGAAACTCTTGCTCTTGAAGGTGTTAGATCGGGATCTTCTACCCCCATGACCCCAGAAGATTGGGCGCACATCCGCGCTACCGTTCGCAACAAGCTCAGTCAGGGCAAATAATCGTGACACAACTGAGCAAACGCCCGATCGTTATTCAAGACCTCATTGACATTTCTACCTATATCAGCACCGACAATTTGGACGCAGGAGATCGCTTCATTTATGCTGCCGAAGCCACCTTTCAACTCATTGCCAAAATCCCTGGCATCGGCAGATTTAGCGGTTTTACAAACCCAGAAGTCCAACAAGTGCGTCAATATCCCGTCAAAGGATTCCCAAACTATCTCATCCTTTACCTACTCATTGGATACTTTGCATTTGTGACACCTTTTTTACCAAATCCTTTCCATACTCAGCACGAAACCTGGCATGACTTCACTACAATCGATTGCCAAAGGCAGGTCTTCGACCAACGAGCTAGGCGATTCTAGTATTTCTACTTCTTTTCCCAGTCTATAGATTTCTACTTTTTTACCTTGAGGATTAATAAGCAAGCCTAGTCTGACTCCCAATCTTTGATATTCTCTCATCTTGGTTTGAGTCTCGCTGAGGCTATCTGTCGCAGAACGTAGTTCGACAACAAAATCGGGTACCACCGGAATCAACCCGACGATATTTACTCCTTCTAGGCGGGACTTCTCAATCCAAGAAACGTCAGGCGATGGTTTGCCACCTCCAAGTGCGGTGAAATCATAGCCAGTTGATGAGTCAAATACTTCACCCAATTCAGTTTGCTCGTTCCAAACGCCAATCCGCAGATTTAGCTTGGAGTTTCTTTTCCCGCTTTCGCCACCTGTTGGAGCCATGACAATCAATTCTAAATTCGGGGTTAATTCTAGGCGTAAGTCGGGGTTGTCGATACACAGCCTGTCGAATTGCGCTGGTGTAATGGTTAGCTTGGTATTGCTAACATCGAGTAGCAAGGGCTGAGTATTGAGCGTAGGTGTAGTGGCAATTGTCATAAAACCTCCAAACGGTCGCGAGAGCTAGGTTCTGTCATCTCGATTATATCATTTGGCTTGAATGTCGATATTTTGCCACAAAAAAAGATAGGAGCGAGGAATTAACTCAATTCCACACTCCTAAACTATCGACTCTAGATTGAGACTGGCTCTTAGTAGAGTTGTTCTTCTTGGTGAGTCATGATGGTACAGTTGGACTTAGGATAAGCTACGCAAGTCAAAACATAACCTGCTTCGATTTGGTCGTCATCTAAGAAAGATTGGTCGGATTGGTCGATTTCTCCAGCAGTGATTTTACCAGCACAGGTAGAACATGCACCTGCGCGGCAAGAATAAGGAAGATCGATGCCTTGCTCTTCGGCTGCATCTAAGATATAGGTGTCATCAGCAACATCGATAGTTGTGTTTAGATTTTCAGCTTCGTTGATTAAAGTAACTTTAAAAGTTGCCATGTTGGATTGATTCCTCTCTATTGCGGATATGGGCAAATTTGGTGGTCTTCAGGCAATTGCCAGCCTAGATTTGCGAACTGTCAGCGGTTAGTAAGATTGCCTAACTAATCGGAGTAGTTTTTAGCTCTAATTGAATACTAAGGGAAAACCTCACCATCTGTATCCATAAGTCCTGCTAAAGTCGAATGGTATTCGTAATCAAATTGCCGAAATTCATCCTGATTACTTATATCTCGGCGATAGATAACAGCTTGACGATCGGCTGTAACCCTAAATTGCGAATGTGCGACCGTCATAAAAATCATCGCCAAAAAGATTGAATGGTATGCTGGGACAGGGGTTATAATACTTCCCAGCATTTGGCTCGATCGCTAATTCGTTCGCTCGACAATATAATAAAATCTTATGTCTAAAGTTACTAGTTATGGAGAAATTAATCTCCCGATTCGAGTGGGGATTGTCGGTACTGGATTCGCGGCAAAAGTCCGCGCCCAGTGCCTGAGTACGGAGAGCCGCACGCAACTAGTCGCCGTCGCAGGGCGCAACCCAGAACGCACGCGGGAATTTGCTCAGAGTTTCGATATCGTACCACTCGACGATTGGCAAACCTTAGTAGCGATGCCAGATATCGATTTAGTACTGGTGGCGACAATTAATGGCAACCACGGCGCGATCGTCAAAGCCGCGATCGCCGCAGAAAAGCATACAATTGTTGAATATCCACTAGCAATCGATTTTACGGAAGCTACCGAAATAGTCAAATTAGCAGCAGCTAAAAAAGTCTTGCTGCATGTCGAGCATATCGAACTCTTGGGCGGACTCCATCAGACAATGAAGGAATGGTTGGATCGGCTGGGTGAGGTGCATTATGCCCGCTACAGCACGATCGTCTGTCAACGCCCGATCGCGGAAAAATGGACTTTCAATCGCACTGAGTTCGGATTTCCCCTGGTTGCGGCTCTATCTCGACTGCATCGGTTTGTGGATTTGTTTGGCGCGATCGACAGTATTAATTGCCAGAATCAATACTGGGGCGGTGTGGGCGACTATTACAAAACTTGCCTGTGTACGGCGCAATTCCGCTTTAAAAATACTAACGCGATCGGCGAAGTTATCTATGGTAAGGGGGAAGGCTTATGGCAAAATGCTCGCAAGTTTGAAGTACATGGGGCAGATGGCGCGTTGATATTCGATGGTGATGAAGGGGTATTTATTCAAGATGGCATTTCTACTCCTTTAGATTTGGGTGCGCGGAAGGGTTTATTTGCCAGAGATCTAGAACTAGTCCTCGACCATCTCATCGACGGTAAGCCAAATTATGTTACTCTAGCGGCTAGTGTAGCGACTCTTCGCGTTGCTGATGCCGCGCGGATCTCGGCTGAAACTCGCCGGATGGTAGTTATCGATAGTTGACGATCCCAGTACTACCCTAGTGGATGATAAATTAAGATGAGAAAGATTACTGGCAAAATATTAAAGGCTGCTAAAGATACATCAGATACCGATACAGCAAAAAACAGTAATTTAGGCACGTTAGACGAGCTTTACCACCGGATGTTCGAGCGGGATATTTACCTTCATATCTCAGAAATATCGGTGATGATGGTTGGCGTTTGTCTAACAGGTGTTTCGATTATGCAAGTTGATGAAGATATCCAGCAGAGTGGCACATTTATCGATGATTTACTCGCGATCGATTCCTTAATTTTTTTATTGGCAGCTCTCATAGCTTACTGGTTAATTAGAGTTACCACGAATAGTAGTCGCAATGTACGAAAAATCGGGAATATTGCCAATAGCATCTTTCTCCTCGGCATGATTGTAATTGTCGTTGTCTGTCTATCGATCGTGGTTCAAGCTGATTTCTTGCAGGCTGCTAAATAAAACTCGATTGTTGGTATAGCTTCTAACCAGGGCTATTTAATGCTGGAATTTTAGTGATGAGGGTAGGTTTTGCCGATCGGTTATTTGTTAGCATCGATGCATACTTGCATAAACCTACCCCTACAGAACCTAACTTGGGTTCAATGATTGGAGCATGAAATAGCCCTGAGATCCTAACAGGATGTCTAACTTATTAAGTATTACTTATTTACAAATCAAAACAACGTCCTCAATATTCACAATTGAAGACGTTGTTAAGAGCTAATGAACTCGATCGATAGTGTTAGAGTATGCCAAATCCTCGCACCGCGATAATACCTGCGGCTGCGGAAGCAGCTAACGAACTTATTGCCGTACCAAACAGCCACCAAGCTGCGCCTGCTGCGACTTTCTGGGTTTCGATCGCTTGTTCGCGGGCTTGTTTTTGGACGGCTTTATAGCGTTTTTTGACCTCGGCTTGTACCTGGTTGGCGCGGGAAAGCACGCTATCGCGGGTGGCTTCAATTTTGTCGATAATCCGATTGGCATCGGCTTCGGAGATATCTTCGCGGGAACTGATTAGGGCGACTAAGGTGTCGCGATCGAAGTTACTAACGCGATCGCCAAGGGCTTCGAGTCCGGCTTGCGGATCGTCAAATAGCTTGCTAAAGTCGGCTTGAATGCCTTCGTAGTTAAGTTCGGGACGTTCTAGGGCGTTGAGGTAATCGCGAACTTTACCAAACAGGCTATCGAGTGACGATTGCAAGGTTTGTTGAATTTTCTGAAGTTGCTCGGTGAGCGACTTATAGGTCGATTCTACCCGATCGGCAATTTCGTTGGCTTCTTGTTCGCTAATATCTTCGCGTTGCGAGAGCAGCGAGACAAAGGTGTCGCGATCGAAATGACTGACGCGATCGCCTAAGCTGCTAAATCCGGCGGTAGGATCTTTAAGCAGTAGCTGTAAGTCGCGTTTAATGCCGTCGGGATTGAGTTCGTCCTTATTGGTATTTCGTAGATAGCTTTCGAGATTGGCTTCAAAATCTACAACTTGCTTTTGGGCGCGATTGGCGAGGCGACGCGGTGCTTTGACGATCGAGGTAATTGCCGACTGCAACCGATCGACTGTATTATTTACTTGCTCTTCAGTCAGGTTGCCCTGCTGGGTGAGGAGTTTTACCAACGTCTCGCGATCGACTTGAGCCAAACGTTCGCGGAGCGCGCCAGCTCCGGCTTTGGGGTCATCGAGCAGGGTTTGAAGATCGCGCTTAATGCCGTCGGGATCGAGTTCGGCGAGGTTGGTGTCTCGGAGGTATTTATCGATCGCCGCAGTGGTTTTTTCGTACTGAGCTTTAGCTTGCTCCGTGACTTGTGCGGGGGCTGCTAAGACACTAGTTCTGACCGATTCGATTTTATCGATAATTTGGTTTATCTGCCCTTCATCGAGGTCTTGACGCTGGCTCAGGAGCTGTACTAAGGTATCGCGATCGAATTGCGAAAGCCGATCTTTGAGGGCATCGATTCCGGCTTTGGGATCTTCAAATAATACTTGCAGATCGCGCCCAATCCCGTCGGGGTTGAGTTCTTCTTTATTGGTGTCGCGCAGATAAGCTGCGACTTTACCGCGTAGCTCTTGAGCTTGAGCTTGAAGATCTGG
>NZ_JANYJC010000315.1 GCF_025361915.1 Chamaesiphon sp. GL140_3_metabinner_50 | reverse complement strand
ACGATCGAGCGGCGCATCTATTGCCAGATTTCCGCCAACTTATCCCGACAAAATTTGGAGAAGATGCGTTCGGTGCCTTAACTGCGATCCAGAATAACTGTGGTTTTTACAACTACGATATTTCAAATTTTAGAATTAGTTAGATCGGATCTAATTTCAAATTAACCGAATCGTCAAATCAGCACTAGTACAGATCCCCGACTTTTTGAAAAAGTTGGGGATCTCGGCACCACCGAATTGTTATATAGTGGCGATCGCACGTAAAATACGATGGCTTTGCAGTAAGGATGTCAAACACAATGCAGCCATCGCGACGAGCATCGATCGGGTTAGAAAAACGGGAACGCACGCGAGCGAATTTAATCGCCGCCGCTTATCGGGTATTTGCCCGTAAAGAAGCTGATGCCGTGACGATCGACGATATTATCGCTGAAGCCGCCGTGGCGCGGGGTACGTTTTATAACTATTTCCAGACGCGAGAAGAAGTCCTCACCGCCGTTGCTGTCGCTCTCAGCGATGAAATGAACCATAGTCTGTGGGCGCAATCTGCCCAAATTGAAGATCCTGCCGCCCGGATGGCGATCGCGATTCGGCAATTTTTGCATCAAGCAATCCGCGACTCTACTTGGGGCTGGGTCATCGTTCGCAGCGGCTTGGTGGCAGCCCCATTGAGCGAAACGATAAAAACAGGGGTGACGACCGATTTAGAGGCAGGGATGCGATTAGGACGGTTTCAGGTGACAAATCAACAAGCCGCGATCGATCTGATTTTGGGCACGGGATTGATGGCGATGCGAACCATTCTCGGCGGACATTCAGAGCCAGATTATCCAGAGCAAATTACCGAACTGATTTTGAAGACGTTAGGTGTCGAAGAGGAGGAAGCTCACTCGATCGCGTTTCAAGTTCTGGCACCGTTATCGGATGAATAGGCAAGGAGAAGCCGGAAACATTGTCAATCAAATACTATTTCAGCCTCGCACAAATAATACAGCAGATAATCTGACTTATGGATCGCACCTGTTGATTCAGCCTCTGCAAACACGGATTTCAAAATTTCCCGATCTCTAAATTCTGGAAAATTTTGCGTCCCCTTTTCTGCAAATTCATGCAAACGCCAGAGATCGAATCCATCAATCTGTCCTTCTTCACCAAAGTCCCAGTCCACTTTTCCCGACAATAAGTAAATACAACATCCATATCCATGTAAGGAATAGAAAATCTTGCCAGCAGGATCTAAATAGCCTTGCTGTGGGATTCCTGACATTTGCCATTCCAATGGATGTTGAGGTTGTTTCAGCCCTTGGAATCGAGCGAATAGCTCGACTGCTTCCTGTACTTTTGATTGATATTCATCGATTAATTGGATGAGTCGAGCCAGCATTTATTGTCCGCGTCCTAGTTTACGATCGGCAAACCCCAATTCTTCTGTATATTTGATTGACTCGTCCGAACATCGTCATAGATAAGCTGGGCGCACTGTATTGAATTTATGAACGCCTGCTGCACCAATCCGCTCGAACCATAATTGAGCGTCTGGGATCCGGTTAAACATCTTTTCAGCAGCAGCTAGAGTTGTATCTGCTACTTCAAATTTGCCTGTTTCAATATCAATCGCGATCGTCTTACCATCAAAATCTTTATTCAATTTTGGGATAATTTGCTCTTGATATATTTGAGTGCCTTTAGAAAAAAACTCTTTTGGGCTGTATCGTAGTGTCTGAGTACTCATATCTTTTAGTTCGATTAGTTTAAGCGATCGGATCGGTCGTTATTTTCAACTGTTTCTCGATCGCAGATAACACAGTTCAAAATTCGCCCGATCTGTTCCATTCGCCCTGCTGCTGTAGTTACCCAGGGACGTGGAAAGAAGGGTGGTTCGTGGCGAGTATGTTGGCAATGTCCGCAGTCTAGTTCTGCTACCCAATGCTGTTCTAAATCTTGATGAAAGCCAATAATTGAGCGATGCACGATCTTATCCTCCGATCTTCTGGGTTTTTTTCGGTTGCTGTTTTCGATCGATACTTTTTCAATTTGATGCAATCGGATGCGCCTGTCGAAACTTAGTTACGGCTGCAATTCGCGAAGTTTCGCCGATGAGAATACACTCAGACATTATCGTCAGATCGATCGCTGCAAGTGCCGAAATCTGGCTATGATTAACTTTTTGGTAACCATCGGGTTGGAGACTGTAACTGCTAAAACACCATCTTGCCAAAACCAGACTTCATCAATTGTAACCGATAATTCTTGTCTATTCTGTGCATTCGAGATCTTATCATCACCACTCTCAACCCAGCCATTACCGAAACAAATCTCGATCTCTTTTCTTCCTATATTTAGGTCTTCAAGAATTAAAATCCAATCGAACCAGTAACCATACTCAAATTTAGAGTAAGGTCGAAACTTTTGGCTACAAATTGTGGCAAATGATAAATTTCTCTCGAAATGAGCAAAAAAACTCCATGCTTCAATTATAATAAAATTGGCTATGACCGCCAATGCTTGAGTACTAAGTTTTAAATTAGTCATAATTAACGATCGCCATCTCCTGCAAAAATTGGTACTAGTCGATATCCAGTGGGAACCCATTGCCATAGCTCTTGCAATCCTAATCGCTCTGGCTGCAATCCTAAACCCAATCGTGCCAAAATGAATCGAATTAATACCAAATTAAAATGCGATGGAAACCGATACTGTTCTTGTGCGTGGTCTAGAAAAAAGGTTTTATGATACTTCTGCAAACTCTTCTCCAATACCGAAATCTGCTCCAGTAATTCTTTCACCTCGCCTAATCGATGATGGTGTTTTGTTAACAACAACTCTGCTGCATTATTGAAGTGCATTCCCTCATCTTTGACTAAATGATGACCGATCTTTTGAATTGCCGTTCCAAAATGACGATAGTATTCCCACAGATCTCGGCGATAAGAATAGACAGAACCAATCTCGTCGAACATCATCGTTACTAATATGGTAAATTCATCGGCTAATACCATTTCGATCGGCTTGATTTCATGAACTCTGCTAGCAAATTGATGATTCATCTCCGCAAAGTCTACACCAGTAATGCAATGATAGGTTCGCCGCAATGCTTCATAATGCTTGAGTTCGTCTGCTAACCACAAATCCAGCATGGCGAGGAATTCTGGGGACATTTCATCAGCTCGTGACTGAATGTAGTTATACAGCCATTGAGCGTCGCCTTCGGAGTAGACATCGCGGCTGAGAAGGTTGCAAAAGTTGGTATAAACTTCGCTGGGTAATAGTTCGAGGTGGTGGGGCGGAATGATATAATCGATCGGCAATAAGGCATCTAAATCCCAAATATTTTGCCTCACTCTCGATGCTCTGATTGAAACGCTACCCGATCGGTCGATCGCTTTAATTCCCTGCATATATTGGCTCACTCTGGAAGATAAAGTCCATTGTCAGAGACGATGTGGGGAATAATTAAGCAGTGTCGTCCGGTAATTTTGGATGTATCGCCCCGAATAATTATCCCTGCTGCTGCACCATCGATCGACCAACTGCCGATCGCGTAATAATAGCCAAAGGCTTCAGGTAGTTCGATATATTCTTGGATGATAAATCCCTCGGCACCATAGCCGAATGACTCTTTTTGTTCTAGGGAACCAAATCCACTTTCAATAGATACTGCAACGCCTTCTAGCCCCAACATGGGCTTTCTGACGTGCATTCCTAAGAGCAATTGTGTTGATTCGTAAGAGTTATCGGTATCTAAATAGGTTGCCAACAGATATTGACGATATTCTGAATCTTTAAACTGTTCCCACATCATCGCCAGCGCGCCTTTATTGGAGAGAACTTGTTTCCAGAGAGGTTCGACGATCTTAACTTCTCCGGTTTCCAGTCGTTTGGCAAGAGCCTGGGTAGTGCCTACATTTGCCATATCGTTTTGGAGATCCGACCAATCGTACATCTTCCACAATACGGGAATGCGATCGTTTACATGGTCTACAAAATAGCCGTCGTCATCTAGTCCCAATCCTCGCTGGATCTCGCGTCCGCGTTCGTCTTTGAGTCCGCGCAGATAGACAATTTGGGTGTATATATTCGGATCGACTTCATCTTGCAGAATTTGAATTAACTGCATTGCCATTTCTAAATCTTCTTCGAGGTTTTCATCGACTAGAAACGAGATCCCGTGCTGCTTGAGATTATATCCGGTAACGATTCGCCGCCATTGCCTTGCGATCGCCTCCCAAAATTCGTTAAACTGGCTGGCATCGCTCGGTAGGGGGTATTTACCGCGCTGGTGGTTGTGCATGTAGTCCACAAACCAATTCCATTGATAGACGGTTTCCGCACCGAGGAGCGGGGTTTCGCCATTAATTTCGAGGAGTTTAATTTGTCCTTCGTCGGTGACAGCCAGATCGAAGCGCGCGCACAGAGCTAAATCTTCGACTGGTTCGGTACGATCCCAGCTATTTTTAATGGCTTGCCAATATTCGGGACGAATTTGAAGTGCGGCTAATCGTCGATCGACATCGCCTAAATGGCGATCGGTAAAAAACCAATCGAGAAATTCCACGCACAGCTCCCAGATCGCTTCTGTGGCTTCAGAAATCGCTGTTTCTTCCTGGCAATCGAATTGAATGGCGAAGGGCTGCGGAAGCGATTCTACCCAGTATTTCTGGTTCGGATCGCTTAACGCATCTACTTGGTAGGCATTCTCTTCAATATGACGCTGCCAATTCGGACGACGAATAATTTTTATCGGTTTCATCTGGGTTTATTTCCCTCCTCTACCCGTACTCTTAAATGAGGAACCGAAGCCCTGAGAACTTCTACCGCGAATCGTGCCGCTGCCAGATGTACCTGCTGGGCGGGCTGGGGCGGTGAAGGCGGTATGTCTGGGTACCGAGACTCGTCCTGTGGTTGTTTGGGAAATTTCGCGTCCGTAAGGGGTGACAACGTTGCCTGGAGTGCTGCTTAAATAGACAGAGTGAGTTTGGTAGACTCGATGTTGACTGTTGCCGTAGTAAACGTAAGTATAGTTGGAATCGTCAGGGTCGATATAGGTGCCACCATAGATGGGGCGGTATCCAGCCGCCTGCACGCCAGCGGGTGTTGCTTCGCACTGGACACCTTCAGCTTGACAATCAGCGAGTGAGTTATAAATAGGTGCTGCTTTTTCGTGTTCGGCTGTGGCTGCTGCCATTTGGGGAGCGCAGTCTTGGGCTTGCATTGGGGGCGCGGTTGGTGCTTCGTCTAGTTGACCGTTCTGGTATTGTTGTTGAGCAGAGACATATTCGGCTTGCTGCTGGTTGATGTCGGCTTCGCATTGGGCTGTGGTTTGGTAAAATACGGCATCGATCGATTCGTTCGCTTCATCATAATTACAACTAGCTACGACGATCGCGAGTACGCCAGCAACCACCAACACTGCATACACTTTTTTGCGGTGAATATAGAGGAGTTGTAATGGTTTGGGTTTATTATCTTGCTGAGTCACGATCGGATATCGGAAGCTAGACCGAGATGTGAATTAATTTAGTTGAATGCCAATGTGTCTTCCAGATGCAACCGAACTTGCCGAACTCAATCGATCGCATAGCGTAGGCGAAGCCTAATCGCAATTGAGATCGTTACTATCTATGATGCCCTAACTGACGAACCGATCGGACAACTATGCTGCATTAGGTTTATGCATGGAAGTCGTAAACTTGTCTTACTCCTTACTCCTTACTCCTTACTCCTTACTCCTTACTCCTTACTCCTTACTCCCATCTCCCATCTCCCATCTCTCTAACAGCTTATAGCGATCGCAAACAGTAAAGTACCATGCAGAAAATAAAAAAGATAAAACATAATATGTGACCTGGTATACTTGACAGCAGCAAAACTTTATAGTGTGAGGAAAAGCAATAATCATAATGGTAAAATTATTATCAAAAAATTTACTCTCACCGATTCTAATTGGTTTGGCTGTCTGGGTTTCGGCATTATTGCCAGCTTCAGCCAATCCGGCGGGCGTTGGCGTAGCCTCTCCATCGGAGAATCGATCGACAGATGTTAATGCTAAAAACACGACCCAGCAAGGGGCAACGCCAGCACCTGTGAAAGTCACAAATAATCTGGCTGCTACTACTGCCGAGCCTAACGCCGCGCAAATTAACCAAGCCACAGAAGCAACCGAGATTCAGCGCAGTGACTGGGCTTACCAGACCCTCGCTGCTTTGAGTGACAAGTATAATTGTGGCAACATGCCCGCAGGTACAGAGGCGATCTCGCGCGAACAATTTGCTACTAGCCTCAATGGTTGCGTTCAATCGATCGAGCAACTAGTCGCCAGAAGAAAGCCGAGCAGAGGCATCAAAAAGCGCAAACCCGCAGCTCCAGCGGTAGTTACGCCCCCACCAACGCCAGAAGTTGTTCCCGCACCGCCAGAACCCGCTCCAGTCGTGCCTCCTGCGCCAGTAGAACCAGAAGTTTCACAGCAGGATCTCGACAGGCTCAAGCAACTAGTTCAATCGTTTAGCACCGAACTACAAGCGGTCGATGGTCGCATTCAAGCGGTCGATGCTAAAGTTACCAAGCTCAAAGATCAAAGCTTCTCTACTACAACTAAACTCGTTGGCGAAGCGATTTTTGCAGTTACTGGTTTAGCTGGCGGCCCAAATAGTGCTACTCGTACTACTATTTTCTCCGATCGCGTTCGGCTCAATTTCCGCAGTAGTTTTACTGGTAAAGATCTGCTCTTAGTTCGGCTCCAGTCCCGCAACAGCAATAGTTTTGCTGGCGCAGCTTCGGGTACTAACATGACTCGATTGGGATTTGAAGGTAGTGAAGAAAATGCTACAAATCTCCAAAGATTGCAGTATCAACTGCCGTTAGCACCGACTACTAAAGTATTTATCGAGACAGTCGGTAGTGAGTTTAACGATAACTACTACACCTTCAACCCCGAACACCAATCGGCTGGTTTGGGTGCAGTTACCAGATTCGGACGGTTTAACCCTGTCTATCGCCTCAGTGGTGAGGGTGCTGGTATTGGTGTGGATCACAAGTTCAGCCCCAATCTCGGCTTTGTATTGAGCTACGCCGTTCCGCGTGTTGCCACTCCAGGTGCAGTCGCTGTTCCGGGAGTTATCAATCCTCCAGAAACTGTAAATAATCCAACAGGAAGCAATGGATTATTTAACGGCTCTAACGTAATATTTTCCCAACTTACTCTCAAACCTTCTGAAGATGTAAGCTTGGGCTTAATTTATGCTCGCGCTTACAACTCCACTGGTACGGGCGTTTCAGGAAATACAGGCAGTAGTATTGCTAATAGTCCCTTCGGTGCTGCACCAACTTCAGCTAATCACTATTCGGTACTCGGTAGCGTCAATCTCTCTAAAGATCTGGTTCTCTCGGCTTGGGGTGGTTTGACTCAAGCGACACGAGAAGCCACTGGTGGTGGTAGTGCGGATATCTGGAACTATGCTGCTACTTTAGCGGTGAAAGATTTTGGTTCTAAAGGTAGTACTTTGGGCTTTGTCGTGGGGATGCAGCCTAAACTGACTGGTAATAGTTTCTTTAATAATGCTGGTACTGCTAATGCTGCTCGTCGTGTAGATCGAGATACCAGTATGCATATCGAAGCTTTCTACAAGTACAAGTTCAGCGATAATCTTTATGTTACGCCCGGTTTGTTACTGTTGACTAACCCCGAAAGTAATGCGAGTAATCCAACTGAGTATCTCGGTACGATTCGGACTACTTTTGTGTTCTAGATCGTCATTGTTACTTATTTCTTCGCCTCACTCTCAATTCTGGGGGTGGGGCTTTTTAGATAAGTTTTGACTGTGACAGTAGCAATCGATCGCATTTTCCTGTTTACTGATAAGTAATAATCGCTATTTATATTTAACGACTAATGAAACGACGGGACATATTAATTGGTGCATCCAGCATTGCTACAGCCGCAGTTATCGCGGATACCAAACTGAGTGGAGCCAAATCAGAAGTACAAACTACTACCACCCCTATTAGCAAATCGGCAGCTATTACTGGTAAAAATATTCAGATCTCTAAAGATTTACCGGGTTATTACGTAACTCCAGCCGGGACGGGTAAATTCCCCGCCGTGGTGGTATTAATGGAAGCTTTTGGTTTAAATCAATGGTGTAAAAGTATTTGCGACAGGTTGGCAAAATCGGGGTTTGCGGCAATCGCACCCGACTTTTATCGGGGGAAGACCTATGCTTATACTGATGTAGCTGGTGCAATTACGAAGTTAAAATCGCTCAATGATGATGCCATCATGACTGATGTTGGTAAAAGTCTCGATTTTCTAGCGGGTAAATCGGAAGTTAATGCTAATGGAATTGGCGTTATTGGTTTTTGTATGGGTGGTAGGTACGCTTTTTTAACTAATGCCGTTTATCCTACCAAAATTAAAGCGGCAATCTCGTTTTATGGCGGTGGCATCGATGCTAACCCTGGCAATCCATTAGGACAAAAATCGCTGCTCGATCGAGTCTCAACCATGCAATCGCCGATAATGTTAATGTATGGTAGCGAAGACCAACTGATTGCCGCTGACGAACATGGTAGAGTCGCCGCCGCGCTTTCTACAGCTAAAAAACGCTATATTCTCAATCTTTTTCCAAAAGCCGGACATGGTTTTATGAGCGACAGACGGGAAAACTATTCGCCTGAAGCTGAAGCCGAAGCCTGGATGATGACGACGGGATTTTTCAGCCAAAATCTCAAGCCTAAGAAGTTGAAGTCTTAGAGTAACCCTCATCCCCTCCGCATCAACTCAGGTAGCAAGGCAGGATCGGATTTCCTGCCTTGCTGCCCAAACATCGTTTAACCCCGTCACAACTTCGCTGTCAACCGGAGGCACCCAATCGAGTCAGGGTATTTAACTGCGATCGATTTAAGCCTTTGACATCGCTGAGTTGGAGATTTTGATAAGGCTTGCCAAAATCGATCGAGTAAAGCTCCTCGATCGAATGTGCATCTCCCAATCCCCACAGTTTAATCGAGCCATCGACACTACAACTTACTAGCCGCTGCGGATCGGGGACGATTCCCATCGCGAGAATATCTCGGCTGTGTGCGACGATGCGTTCTAGACAAACCCGCTCTTGCAGATCCCAAATTGAAATACTCCCATCGTCGCTACCGATAATCAGCAGATGGGATAATCTAGGATGAGGCACGATCGATGTTTGGTCTCTTTTGCCAATACTCCAAGCACAATGGTGATAATTACAGTCTACTTCCCACAGGTTAAGAATGCGATCGTCAGTAATTCCAATTAGAAATCGACCATCTTGACTAAAAACTAGCTGCCGCAAACGATTTCCCACGGCTGGATAGCTTGTAGTTTGCCCAGTATGGCGATCGAAGATAATTAAACTGGGCAGATCGGAACCAAAGACAATTGACTGACAATCTGGCGAACGACACAATACAATTAAATATTGAAGTTCCATCGAAATTAAGATTTTCCACTCGCCAGTAGTGAGATCCCACTGCCGAATAGTTTTGTCATAACTTTGACTGACAATAGTGCGATCGTCAATAAATAATAGCAGCGGAACATAATCGGTATGTCCAGTCAAAGTCTGAAGATGTTCGCCTGTTATTGCATCCCAAATTTTAATCGATCGATCGCTGCCCGTACTCGCAATTAACTTACCATCAAGACTAAAAGCCAAAGCTGTCGCCATCCCTTGATGAGCTTGGAGCGCGATCGCTGGGGGTAGTTTGCCTGCAACAATGTTACTAAAATCCCAAAGATGAATAGTGCCACGATCGCTGCTACTAGCGACAATCTGGTTATGAGGATTGGTAGCTAAACCGAGAATGCGCTGGGCATTTCCACCGGAGGTAGTCATACATTGTCCGGTTGCTAAATTCCAAACTTTGATGACACCATTATCGCTACCCGTCGCTATTAATGGCGATCTGTAGGCTACTGCTTTGCCGCAATCGCCACCGAAATTAATTACTTTTACACAAACTCCAGTTTGGATATTCCAGATCCGAATCTGTTCTAAACAAGTGCTAATAATCTGCCCGCTCTCATCGTAGTTAACATCACTAACTTGGGTGGGATGTCCGCGTAAATCGAATAAATGTTTGCCAGTTTTTACAGCCCAACAATGAATCGTACAAGAGAAATTTGCACCGAAGATCTGCTTGCCATCAGGACTAATTGATACCAGCCGAAGATTGAGCGCATTGGCTGTATCGATCTTCTGTAAACGTCTACCCGTCCAGACCTGCCAAATTTTAATCCCTTCCCCACCACAAGTAGCTAGCAAGCCTTGTCCCCCATGAAAAGTGCCGTCGCGGATCTGAAGATCGGGAACTGGAAGGGTGAGTAAATTCAGCTTAGTTCGCCACCACCAGATTCTAAATTGTCGATCGGCTCCGATACTAATCGCTAGATTGCTATTGACAGCGAAACTCACTCGCCACACCCAATCGCGATGTCCGCGTAATACTTGCAAACATTCGCTACTAGCCAAATCCCAGATCCGCATCGTTTCATCGCTACTACCACTGACGAGATATTGGCAATCGGCACTAAATTGGACATCCCACACCCAGCTTTGATGCCCGATTAGGAGGGCGATTTCTTGGTTGGTGGCTACTTCCCAAACTTTAATCTGATAATTGGTATCGCTGACGGCGAGATACGTCCCGTCAGGGCTAAAAGTCAATCTCAGTGCCGTACCCAACCCCTGGGCAAACCGACATCGATCGAATGTGACACCTGTAAAATCGACATTTTGCAAAATTGTTGCCTGGAAATCAACTTCAGCAATATACAAATTGGTAAGATCGCAGCCCTGCAAATCGACCGCCAATGCCATCAAAAGATTGATAATATTTCCGCCACCGTAACCAGGAATTAACCCAGCTTGTCGATAGACATAGAGCAGTTTCTGACAAGATTTAATAATGTTATCTCGTCCCTTTTCGATACTTAGTTGTCCGACGATCGGGCGGAGCATCAATCGCTGTTGAATATCGCGCACATAAGTGGGTGAACTCGCAGGAGAGAGGGCTAAACTGTTAAAAAAAAACAACTCTTGTTGGGGAGCTAACGGCTCCAACAAATTATCGTTGCTAATCTCGCCCACCAACTCCCGAATCGTCGCCCCCGTCATAAATTCCATCACCACATTTTGGAGGGTATAGCGTTGTCCCTGCGTGACTTCGAGGAGCGATCGCTGTTGGAGTGAATCGATCGTTTGGACGAGGGCGGTATCGAGTCCTAATGGTTGCAAATGCGTCTGAATATTGGCAAGTGAAATCGGTTCGCGCTGGATGGCTAAATGGTAAATGATGAGTTTTTCAGTCGGTGAAAGTCGATCGAGTTGCGATTGCAACACATTGGCAATTTTGCCGTAATTAAACTGATTTGCCGTTAAAAAGCTATCGATTTCACCATTGAAACTATTGACGATCGTATTTGCAACGATTCGCAGATATAGTGGGTTGCCCTGACAGCGTTCGGATACAGCGATTAACTGTGCTTCACTCCCATTCAGCCCGATTTTACTCAGCAATGTCGGTGCAGTCGCCGTCAATCCCGATAACCATAGCGAGCGCACGGGTAGATCTTCACCAGCTAATTCAGCAATTTCTGGGGGCGGTTCGCGACTGGTAAATAGCAGACAGCTTTGATGACGACTGGTGCCGATATTGTGAAATAGTTGCCCGTAGTCAGCATATCCCGCTCGATAGTTACCCGCATATTCCCCTGCTTCCATAATCGCTTCGACGTTATCAAGCACCACGAGACAGCGTTTTTGGCGTAAATGATAGAGCAAGCGGGAGATCGATCGATCGCTACTACTAGGTACTTCGATTTCGGTAAACTCAGATAAGAATTGTACTAATTCACTTATCGACTGCTGTAGGGGTGGAGCCTCACGCAGGGAACGCCAAATCGCCAGATCGAAATCTCCAGCGATATTATCTCCCAGTCTCGCAGCTAAAGCAGTCTTGCCAATCCCGCCGATTCCCAGTATGCCGACTAGCTTACAGCGATCGATCGTCAGCCACTTGGTTAACTTATCAAGCTCTTCCACCCTACCGCAAAAAGGCTGCATATCTGTCGGTGCATCGCCCCAGTCTACTTGCTCTTCACTAGTACTAGCACGGCGAGAAAGTATCCCTTTACAATTTTTCTTCGATACTCGTTCCCCGACAGCATCAGAGATATCATGCAACAGTTTAGCCGCAGCATTTTTAATCGTCGCCACTTCGTAGTTAGAATTCTGGCTGGATTGTTGATAAGAGATATCTAACCAAATACCACCAAATATCAGGAGTTCAATGTCTGATAGTTCTCGTTGACGACTGGCGAGCAGTAGCTGGTTGGTAAATCTGATACCTCGATCTAGGTGCATGTCTGGGGTGCTTGGGAATGAGAATTAAATAAGGTGCAGACACTTGTGGATGCACAATGGATCGAGTAGATCCGCATTTGGGGCGATGTGGCGATCGGAATTGTGGATTACCTGATGCTCTTCGAGTCGCTAGGTCTACTAAATTCGGCTATATGTAACGAATTGAGGTTAACACATTACCACTAATATATAACGCCGCTGACAAAACTTGTGACTTTCTTGTGACTTTTTGGGGTGTGATTTGAAGCAACGGGTGGGTACGATTGAAGTATTAAGCTATAATACTTAGCGACTGTAAAAAATATGACTACTATTGGCGGATCTCGCTACGCAATGAAATCACAATCTCCACCTACGATCGCTAGAGCGATCGCACTCTCGATCGAATAAATACAATATCCGCGAAATATCGTGCAGATCGAGCTGAATTTGTCACGCCTGCACACCCCTTGAATTTTAGGTACTAATGATTCAATCTGTATGAAAAGTAAATTATTTCAGTATTCGATCGCCACGCTCGTTTTGTCTGCTGCTACGGGATCCATGAACTTGAGTAGCGCGTTAGCTGGTCGCCAGAATTTCACGATCGTCAATCGTACTAGCTCGGATATCATCAATTTGTATGTATCCCCCGTTAATACGAATAGTTGGGAAGAAGATGTATTTGGGAGTGATTATCTACCATCTGGTAATCAGATCGAAGTTAATTTTGGTAATTCTACTCAAGGATGTTATTACGATCTCAAAGCTGTCTTGCGGAATGGGAGCATTGGGGAAGGTCGGAGTCTTAATCTATGTCAATTAGAGAAATATACGTTTACAGATTAATGCAACTTTTTAGATGCGATCGAGTTGTTAATAACTCGATCGCCCTGATGTAAATTTCTAGAAAAAGTGGTGCAAACAATTCGCAAATCATCTCAACAGCTACTTGTCACGATCGTAACAGTAGTAATTATCCTGTCACTAGCAACAGCCGCGATCGCCAATTCACCTCGACCACCCGATCGCCATTGGCTGAGATTTAGCCCAGATCGACCTGCCCTCGAAGGCGTGCAAATCGTCCAGTGTGAGTCGGCGCAATGCCAAAAACCATTGCTCATCATGCACTACAACACCTGCAACCGATCGGGTTGTATCCCTGGTGCCCCACTAGTCAAACACTCTGATGATACTTCTAATCCGTGGCAACCCCACTTTGGTTGTGTGGATAATACTTGTTTTTGGTCAACTGGACAACATGACGTTTTCGATCTGGGTACATCCGCCAAATTCAATCCCAATCTACTCAAAATTATCGCTCAATTTCCCGATCGAGTCAGATCGACTAATGTTTTCAAAATACCACCGGAGGAGAGTTCTGGCTGGCACTTTGGCTGGGAAACAGATCTGACAATTAAAATTACTCCCACTGACTTACTCGTCTCTAAAACAGCGGATGAAGCTGAAAAATCTACTACCAGCAACAATAAAAGAGCTAGCCCGATCGATCCGACCATTTTGGCGATCTTGCTGTTGGTTCTCAGTGTCGGTAGCGAAGTAGTCATCGCTTATTTTTACCTGTGCCGTCAGCAACCAACCAAATCAGATCTGCGGCGGTTTCTCCTTTCGGTGCTGTTAGTCCATTTATTTTCGCTGCCAATTGTGTGGTTTAGTTTTCCCGCTCTGACCGCTTTTAGCAGCCTTGGTACCAGGACTATGGGTATGTTCTGGATTTTTATGTCATTGCTGTATGGTGCGATCGTCACCGCATATTATTCGCTCGGCAAACAACCAAAAAAAACTGCCATCTGGGTAACTGGTACCATCAGCTTCTGGAGCTTGAATCTATTGATGTTTGTCATCGGCAACGCCATATTAAATTATGGTGTTGCCTTACCCTTATTGACTGGTATATTTTTACCTGGGGCATGGGCATTACCGATCTCCGAAGTCTTTATTTGGCTGTATGAAGCCTGGATTATTTATGCAATCAACAAATATGCGATTAATTATCGCAACGCAATTTTACTCAGTTTGGTAACTAATCTAACTAGTTTTTCACTGGGTTCGACGGCGATCTGGCTCGGTCAATATCTCTCTAAAATCTAACGTGTGGCAATTTCAGCTAGGTTCGATCGGTTGATGTTCTTAGAAATCATTAGATCGCAGCTTTAACGTTAAAATTAACGGCTAAATTGTTGCTTGACAACATTACCATTAGCAAAGTTAGATTAGCTAATAAAATTATCGACTTACATTAGATTTGTACATAAAATTCAGCTACATATAAAAAACAAATGAATATTACGATCTCATTATTGTTTACTACAGCTTTAATAACAGGTGCCGAAAACAGCACCAAATATCAACCTTTATTAGCTCCAAAGGTAGAGATTGCGATCGCAGTACCTAGTTCTCAAGCAGCAGCATTTCCAGCCCAACATGCAAAAAATTCCTACAATCGCGATCGGAAGATTGCTGAAACCCGTAAATTTGAAGTTTATGTAGGCAAACCAGAAGACAGGGAGGAGACACTTCAAGAACTTCGCGAAGACTTTGAAGATGAACCAACTAAACAAGAGAGAGCGGAAAAAAAAGAAGCGAAATCTTATTACGTTCGAGCTAAAGATAGTGCCGCTTCAGGCAATCTACAATCAGCGATCGCCGATTTCGATCGAGCCATTAGTCTCCAGCCTAAATACGCATTAGCTTATTTCAATCGGGGCATGGCTAAATCTAAATTAGGTGATAAACAAGGCGCGCTTGCTGACTACAATAGTGCGATCGATATCAGCTCTACATATGCCGAAGCTTATCGCCAGCGGGGGATTATTAAATCTGAACTAGGTGATAAACAAGCAGCTATCTATAACTTCAATCGCGCGATCGACATCAATCCTGAATACAGCAATGCTTACTACAATCGAGGTAATGTTAAAGATGATTTAGACGATCTAGAAGGAGCAATCTCTGACTACGATCGCACGATCCAAATTAATCCTCAAGCTGAAAATGCTTACTCTAATCGGGGATATATTAAAACTAAAATGGGCGATCGTCGAGGTGCGATTGCTGATTACGATCGCAAGATTGCTCTCAATTCTAATGATTCAGAGGCTTATTTTTATCGAGCATATAATAAATACAAATTAGGTGATGAAAAAGGTACAATTGCTGACTATGATACTGCTATCCGCATCAATCCTCAATATGCTGATGCTTATAATAATCGGGGCATGGCTAAATACAAATTAGGCGATCGAAAAAGTGCAATTGCTGACTACGATCGTGCCATCCGCATCAATCCTCAAGATGCCAAAGCTTATTCTAATCGGGGTAACACTAAATCAGAATTAGGCGATAAAGAAGGAGCGACCGCCGATCTTCGGCAAGCAGCTAAACTTTACCGCAGTCAAGCTAAAAATACCGACTTGCAAACCACACTCGATCGACTCAAAAATTTAGGAGCCACAGAATAATGGAACCCGATCGCTACTAATTCGATCTAATAATCTATCATTCGATCGCCAACGATCGCGCCACTATCTAGTTTAAATAAATTAACTTCGATTGCCTACGGCAGACCAGAGGTCAACGAATCTAAATAACATCTTAAAACTCAGGAGTTTTCCCTAAATGAGGAATCAAATTACGATCCTATTCGCAGGTGAATTATTGGCGGCTAATGCTATATCCGATTTATAATACCAAATTTTCAACCAGCTAAGATTCAATTAGGCTTGTCGAGCGGGTAATGTTTTCATTAATGTAGCCATTTCGATCGCATTGAGCGCGTAACCCCAGCCGTGATTGCCTTTAATTCCCGCACGTTCTAGTGCTTGAGTCATGGTATCGACAGTTAGTACTCCAAAGATAACTGGCGTACCGCTCTGAAAACCTACCGCCGCCACCCCTTTGGCAACTTCTGAAGATACATAGTCAAAATGAGGAGTATCGCCCCGAATTACCGCGCCCAAGCAGATCACCGCATCATAACGACCGGATTCGGCCATTCTTTTCGCCACCAACGGCACCTCAAAGCATCCTGGCACCCACGCATAGTCTACTTGGGTACCTTTGGGGTCGATATCGATTCCGTGGCGTTTGAGGCAATCCTGGCAGCTATCTAAGAGTTTATTCGTAACGAGGTCATTAAATCGTCCGACAACGATCGCAAACCGTAAAGAGCTATCGCAGACGAGAGTGCCTTCAAAAACTGCCATTTAATTAAAACTTACGCGTAAAACTAGATAATATTATTATATAGCTGGCACAGTAGGTCGGGATCGGCTGAAATTGAGACAAGATTGCCATCCTAGCAGCCGATCTCAGACATCAGCAATCTAAACGACCAAGAAGTTGAGTACTCCCACGACAACGACTAAAAGCGTCCACGCTCCAGAGCCGACGAATAGCAGTTGTTTCGATCGATCCCAGTTTTGTGGTGCTGCATAAGCAACAGGCACGCCGACAATCATCACGAAAGATAGTAGCACTAATGCGAACAGTGCCAGGTTGAAAATTACGATCATTATATGTACGCTCCCAAAACAGCAGTATTTAAACTTACACTATATAAAAATTTAGCATCTCTTTGTTGGTTGTTGGCGATTTATCTGAGTGAGATGGGAGATGGGAGATGTCGCAAGGCGAGGCTTCGCCAACGGCTTCGCTCACTAGCCGATGGGAGATAGGGGGACTGGGGGACTGGGGGACAGATTATTTGCAGCCAGCAATGCTCATTGTGAAAATTGAGATTGGATCTGATGGTGGTTTTTAAAAATAAAAGTGCTGCAATCCGCATTCTGTCGTTAACAGCCTGAAAATCGTTCGAGGAGCGCGGGGATTTCATCTAGTTCGTTAATAACTGCATCTGCTTGTTTTGCCTCCAGCCAATGTGGATTGCGTTTCCAGATTGTCCGCATTCCTGCTTGCTTGGCTCCGATAATGTCTGCTGTGGGGTTATCGCCGACAAAGACGCTGTGTCGAGCCGAGCTACCCAATCGATCGATTCCCCGCTGAAAAATCGCCGATGCTGGCTTTCTTACGCCTTCGATTTCCGAAATTAGGATCGCGTCAAAATAGTCGCGAATGCCTAATCCAGAAATCGCTCGATTTTGAAATTCGCCGCGCCCGTTGGAGATAATTCCGAGCAAGTATCCTTGCTGTTTCAAAGTATCCAGCATTTCTGTCAGTAACGGAAATGGCACGCAATGGACTTGAAACTGGGTTTCGTAGTCGTGTAGTAAATCTTGCCAGGTAATCCCCTCGATTTTAAATTCAATGACTAGATTTCGATAAACTTCGTCTTTCCAAGCATGTCCGTTCGAGTCTAATTTTATAAACCTTGTTGCATAATCAACTTTAGGAATATGACTTAAATAATAATTGAGTCGATCGTACTGAATATCGATAAATTTCTCGATGGAGCGATCTCGATCGAGTAGGGTACCATCCAGATCGAACAGCACAGATTTTATCGTCATAAATTTAATTTAGATATTTGAACTACTCAGGTTCGATTCGATCGCGTATGTTGGTACCTGAAGAAAATAGTTCCGATTGAACTGTTCTTCTTCGATCGCTGCAAAGAATTTCTGGACTGTCAATAATGAATATAAATCTATATCTCCATCAATTGGCGATCGAGTTACAACTATTTTGACGAGATTGGTTTCTGGCTGGATGGAAATCTGAAATCCGATTTCCACTAAAGCATCTAATCCCAATCTAATGGTGCGATCGCTAATTGCTAACTTTAATTTTAACCGTTCTAGTTCGATCTCCTCGTTGGTATTCGATAGATACTTAGCGATGCCAACTAACTGCTCTAATATTTCGCGGCTGCTTGCTAAATTAGTAGTCTGATAATCTAAAGCTAACGTCCCACGATCGCGAATGGCTTTTTGGCAGTAGCCTTGTAACTCGCTCCAATTACTAGGACATTTTTTTACCCAGGTAATTGCTGCTGAATCTTCTCGCTCATCGGCTGAATTGTGACGAAAATCGAGTATTTCTAAAGGTACTTGTCGAGTAGCGAAATTAGGTTGCTTTGAGATATCGGCAATCGTACTAATTATTGCTGCCGGACGAACTTCGACCAATCGCACTTCCATCTTCTTCTCGTAAGAATTAAAATCTAGCTCGACGATCGCATCGCAAGTTACTCGCGGTAGCTCGTGTTCGTAATGTCCCCACCAAATCCCTGGGAAACCTTTAGAGCTACTGGCATCGATTAGCTCGAATTTAGTCCGAATATATCGAACGATGTTGCCTTTATAATCTTGGATATTTTTATTTTTGATGTCCTTAAACTGACAATTTTTAATGAGGAGCTTAGGAACTGGATTGCCCATGCCATAAGGCTCTAGCAATAGTAAATCCTCGAATAAGTCTCGTCCGCTCGACACACTCAAGTCGGCAACTGTCACGACTAAATCTGTCTGAATCGATAACGGTGGTAATTTATCGATTTGAGCGTGTAACTGCCGATCGATCGCTTCAGTAAAGATCGGAATATTTTCGACATTAATACTCATCCCCGCTGCAAACGGATGTCCGCCGAAACTATTGAGTAAATGCGCTTGAGAATTAACTAATTGATAGAGATCGACATTTTGAGTCGATCGCGCAGAACCTCTGGCAATTTTGGGCTGTCCCTTAATAGTATCTTCATCGCTACTGGTACTTAACAAAATTGTCGGCTTGCCATGCTCTTGGGCAATTTGTCCGGCAATTAAACCCAACACTCCTGGCGACCAATTATTATCTACCAGCACGATAACCGAAGTCGTAGACAAATCTAGCTCTGCTAATTTAGCCTCAACTTTGAGGGTCATATTCTTCTGCAATTCCTTCCGGCGCGTATTCGCTAATTCGGTTTCAGCAGCTAGCTCGTGACATCGATCGATATCTTTGCTAGTTAATAACTCTACCCCAAAACTCGCATCGCCATGAATCCGACTAATGGCATTAATTCGCGGTGCGATTCCAAACGAAATATCCGTCGGTCGATCGCCATTCCGCTTACATAATTGTAATAGCTTATTTACCCCCGGACGAAAACCATCAATATCGGTTTTATTTTGCAACGTTACCCGCTCGATGCCCTTCTGCGCCAGATAGCGACAATCGCCATTGAGCTTCACCAAATCGGCAATTAACCCGATCGCGACTAAATCCAATAAATACTCTACAGGCTGCTGTGGAATATCTGGCAAAGTCAGATATAAAGCTTCGATTAATTTATAAGCAACCGCAACACCAGCTAAATGAAACAACGGATGACTCTCTTCAAAATAGCGCGGGTTGACAATCGCCACCACAGGCGGACGTTGCAGCGGTAAAGTGTGGTGATCGGTAATAATAATACCGACACCTAATTTAGTTGCATATTCAATTTCTTGAATATTCGTACTGCCCGTATCGCAAGTAACAATCAAATCTACCCCTTGCGCCGCCAATTTTTTAATGCCCGCATTATTTAGCCCATGCGATTCCTTCATCCGATCGGGAATATAATAACTCAGCCCCTCTCCCTGCTTGAAAAACTGCCCTAAGCCGTCCCAAAGTACGCTAGTCGCAGTGACCCCATCTGCATCAAAATCGCCCCAAATAGCGACCTTCTCGGCATAAATGTAGGCTTTTTTCAATCGCTCCACCGCCGCCGTCATTTCCGCCCCAAACGCAAACGGACTAGTCGGTTGATATTTGTTGTAATCTAAATAACCTGGAATGCGATCGAGATCCCGAATCCCCCGCTGCCATAATAATTGAGCGGCATATTTACCATTAACCGTCGGTTTACACGCCCGCACCGCCGCGACAAATTCAAGGGGAATTTCTAATTGAGGTGGAAGTTGCCAATCTACGCTCATATTGCACTGTCTTTTATAGCAATCCTAGACTATTTTCGAGACTATTACTCAACCTGTAGCAGTCCTAAATCATTTGTTAGATGCGAGCTTGGTGTTATTTTAACCGCAGCGACGCGCCAGGGCGCAGAGAAAGAAAGAAGATCGGATAGCTTCTCATTTAGAATTGCTATATATCGATGGGAGCATCCCACTTTTTAAAGTCCTGACAGATAAAAATAACATCGATCGCTTGTACACCTGCTGGCAGTCTTTGTAGACAAATTTGGGGGTGAGGGCGGCACCGCCGAGGACGATCGGAATGGTAATGCCTTTCTCGTTGAAGGCTTCGAGATTATCTTTCATGAAGGCGGTAGATTTTACCAGCAGTCCGCTCATGGCGATACAGTCGGGTTTGTGGGTTTAGGCCTGAATAATCGCTTCTACGGATTGTTTAATCCATCAAGAGTATATATATGAAAAGGTTAGAGAATTAACAGTTAAGCAAGTGAAAATGAAAAAATGAGCGAGGATGCTATCCAAGACATTTTTGATAAGGTTGTTCAATTAAAAAAAAAGAGGCTCTCCGGCACTTATGGTGATAAGCAATGTTTATCACCATAAGTGCCGGAGAGCCATCTGGGCAAGGTGGCCCAGCAATAAACCCAATCAAAGAGGCATCTTTTTTGGCATCAGTTAAGAGATCTCTTAACCTCTCTATTTTCTCTGTCTCAAGCAGACTAGCTGTGTCAGCTAGCTCATATCCATACTCTGGTTGAGATAAGTTCATCTAACTACGCGAGTGCTTATATCCATCTAAGAACGAGGGTACAATCTCATTAACATAGGCAACGTCAAAACCAGCCATTTCAAAGCCTAGATCGAGAAAGCCAATACCAGCAAAGAACGAGAAAATTTTTATCTATCCGTCTAACTAAGAAAGTTATGAGTTGAGATTACTACAAATTAGTTTAGGGTTTGTCAAGTTAATTTATCTAAACTGATTTGTAATTAAGTATGGCATTGAGCGATTCTCATTCTGAAAGGCTACGCCAACGCATCGTCAGTCTCCGCAAACAGCGCAATTTATCTCAAAGGGATATCGCTCAGGCATTAGGGATAACAAACCAAACAGTTAGTAATTGGGAGCAAGGGCGCAGTGAACCAAGGCTAACCATTAGACAGGTAGTTTTGCTATGTCGTATTTTAGACTGTTCTTTGACCAATCTCGATGATGGCGAAGATTTATAAAGAGACAACCACCATTAATATCGATCGAGTATCAATATCGATTCTCCAAGGAGAGGCTGTGCCAACAAACAATTGGGCATAATCGATCGACAACTCGTTCGCGGAGCGTCCCGCTAGGGAATCGTTAGAACTGGTGGGCAAAAACTAATTAGTTCAAAAACCGCTCGTATTCGTCATGTTCGCCAATCCAGATCCAATAGTAATCATCACCTTCTTTCAATGCTAATGCGCGGCAGCCACCACTAATCCGAACAGACCAAAGCTTTTTACCAACTTTCTTGAAATGCAATGAGGGATGAAGTGAATTTTCTTGCCACAGCTTATAAGCTTTCTTTGCCCGTCTTTTCATAGCTGGCGACAATTCTCTATAGGCTTGCCAAAATCAGAGGTTGTCAAGGACTTCATCTAGATTCCTTACATTATTATTAGCAATATCTGACTCTGCTCTAGCGATTAGACGATCGAGTTTTCCCGCTCCAAAGTCTGCTTCAATCTCTCGATCCCACTCTTCGTCGAGATATTCTTGCAGCCACTTTGACAGATCGCGAATTTCACCTTTGGGTAATTGCTCGATCGCTGACTGAACTTCTAATCTAGTACTCATGTTCAGATACTCTACTTTAGTCGCTATATCTATTATATCTAAGAGTCGATCGATCGAACCAACACCCGTTCGCGTGGCGTGCCATCGGATCTCGAATAAATCAAGGTAGGGGTAATTCATGAATTACCCCTACCTT
>NZ_JANYJC010000311.1 GCF_025361915.1 Chamaesiphon sp. GL140_3_metabinner_50 | reverse complement strand
AGAAAAAGCCATTAAAGTAATCATGCTGGCCCAGGAAGAAGCACGTCGCCTGGGGCACAATTTTGTCGGTACCGAGCAAATCCTTTTAGGACTAATTGGTGAAGGTACTGGCGTAGCAGCGAAAGTCTTGAAATCGATGGGGATTAACCTCAAAGATGCACGGATCGAAGTTGAGAAAATTATCGGACGTGGTTCGGGTTTCGTCGCCGTTGAAATCCCCTTTACCCCCAGAGCGAAACGCGTTCTAGAGCTATCTCTAGAAGAAGCTCGGCAACTGGGACACAATTATATCGGCACCGAACATTTACTCCTCGGTTTGATCCGCGAAGGTGAAGGTGTCGCCGCCAGAGTTCTCGAAAATCTGGGTGTGGACTTAACCAAAGTTCGCACGCAAGTAATTCGGATGCTCGGTGAAACCTCCGATGGTGGTGTAGCTACAGCTCCCGGCTCTCGACCCGGTGGGAATAAAACACCAACACTCGACGAGTTTGGTTCCAACCTCACTCAAATGGCACATGACGGTAAATTAGATCCCGTCGTCGGACGCGCCAAAGAAATCGAACGCGTGATCCAAATCCTCGGTCGCCGGACGAAAAATAATCCCGTCTTAATCGGCGAACCTGGTGTCGGTAAAACCGCCATCGCGGAAGGTTTGGCACAACGGATTGCCAACCAGGATATCCCCGATATCCTCGAAGATAAACGCGTTGTCACCCTCGACATCGGTTTACTCGTCGCAGGTACTAAATATCGCGGTGAATTTGAGGAACGCCTCAAAAAAATCATGGACGAAATCCGCCAAGCGGGTAACGTCATCCTGGTCATCGATGAAGTCCACACCTTAATCGGTGCTGGTGCTGCTGAAGGTGCCATCGATGCGGCAAACATCCTCAAACCCGCTCTAGCACGGGGCGAACTGCAATGTATCGGTGCGACCACGCTCGATGAGTACCGCAAACATATCGAACGCGATGCGGCTCTAGAACGGCGGTTCCAACCAGTTATGGTCGGCGAACCTAGTGTAGACGAAACGATCGAAATTTTACACGGTCTGCGCGAACGCTACGAACAGCACCACAAACTGAAAATTACCGATCTCGCCCTCGAAGCTGCGGCAAAACTAGCCGATCGCTATATCTCCGATCGGTTCTTACCCGATAAAGCGATCGATTTAATGGACGAAGCTGGCTCCCGCGTCCGCTTACTCAATTCCCAACTCCCCGCTGCGGCGAAAGAATTGGATAAAGAATTGCGGAAAGTCCTCAAAGAAAAAGACGAAGCCGTTCGCTCGCAAGACTTCGATAAAGCTGGTGCCCTTAAAGACCGCGAAATCGAAATCAAAGCCGAGATTAAAACGATCGCCCAAACTAAAAAGGCGAACGACGAAACCGAAGAGCGCGTGATGCCCGAAGTCACCGAAGAAGACATCGCGCACATCGTCGCTTCTTGGACAGGCGTACCAGTCAGCAAATTAACCGAATCTGAGTCGGTCAAACTGCTGAATATGGAAGAAACCCTCCATCAGCGGTTGATCGGGCAAGAAGAGGCTGTTAAGGCTGTCTCCCGTGCAATTCGTCGCGCTCGTGTTGGCTTGAAAAATCCCAACCGTCCGATCGCTAGTTTCATCTTCTCTGGCCCAACTGGAGTTGGTAAAACCGAGTTAACCAAAGCATTGGCGAACTACTTCTTCGGCTCCGAAGATTCGATGATCCGCTTGGATATGTCCGAGTATATGGAGCGTCATACCGTCTCCAAACTAATCGGTTCGCCTCCAGGTTACGTCGGTTATAGCGAAGGCGGTCAACTTACCGAAGCAGTCCGTCGTAAGCCTTACACCGTAGTGCTATTCGATGAAATCGAGAAAGCGCACCCCGACATCTTTAATATGCTGTTGCAGATTTTAGAAGACGGTCGCCTCACCGATGCCAAGGGACGCACGGTAGACTTCAAGAACACCATGATCATCCTCACCTCGAACGTCGGTTCCAAGGTAATTGAGAAAGGTGGTGGCGGCTTAGGTTTCGAGTTCTCGGACAACAAAACCGAAGCAACTTACAACCGCATCCGCACGTTGGTCAACGAAGAACTGAAGAACTACTTCCGTCCTGAATTCCTCAACCGTCTGGACGAAATCATCGTCTTCCAACAGCTCACCAAGCCGGAAGTCAAAGAAATCGCCGACATTATGCTCAAAGATCTGTTCGGTCGCCTGACAGATCAGGGCATCAAACTCGAAGTCACCGACCGATTTAAAGATCGACTCATCGATGAGGGTTACAACCCCGCTTACGGCGCACGTCCGCTCCGTCGGGCAATTATGCGCCTGTTAGAAGATATCCTCGCCGAGGAAATGCTCTCAGGTCGTCTCAAAGATGGCGATACTTCGATCGTCGATATCGGTGAAGATGGTAAGGCGATTGTTTCCCCCAAACAGGACATTCTCGCTAAAGCAGCACCCGATTTATTAGCCCCAGTCGGCGAGTAATCGATCTATAAATTTAATATTAGTTTAAAAAGGCATACTTTACAGTATGCCTTTTTTTGGGAATATTTATAATTAATAGATGACACTATTATGCTTTTTCTAGAGAGCTTTCACCTAAATCTTGAAAACCAGATAATTTTACAGAGGGTCGATCTGGAAACTTAACAACTAATTCTAACTCTCCACCCATTGCTCGAATAGCTTCCATTAATGTCGATAAATGTAAATCGGTGCGTTTTTCCATTCGAGAAACGGCATCCTGACCGATATTGAGTCGTTGAGCTACTTGTGCTTGAGTTAGCTGTCTAGCTTGGCGTAAGGCTCTTAAAGTCATTTCCTCAGCAATTAATTCATCAGCCATTGCTTGAATCTGAGATTGTCTTTCTGGTGGTAAACTTTGAATTTTGTCACGGAGTGTAGTTCCCATTAGCTCTTTTCTTCCTCTAAACGATTGAGATGGTTGGTAAATCTTCGATCTGCTGTCTTAATAAGCTGCTGATAAAATCGTTTTTGACTAAGGTGATTCCTCGTAAAGAATATACCATCTGAACTATGATTTATTTGATTAACAGATAGACTAAGATTGTCGGCTAGAAGTCCATCAAAGTCCATCATTCGATCGTGTTAATCAAAGTTTAGACAATATTAGGGGAGAATTATTTCCAGAAATCACCTCACACCCGACTTATTACCAGCAACTATCATCGTCGCTAGATTGAGATGACTCGAATATCGGATGTGATTAAATACATACGAGCGATCGTACTCGGTTTTTCGATCGGCATCCTAAATTAGTAGGACGATCGAGCTAAGATCGATCGGGAACCTAGTATGCTGCTGGTAGTAACTATTGCTAAATAGATCGATCGCGGGTGCATATTTACGACTATTTCCGCCCAAGCTTTAGACAACCGCTCACACATATCTCTTTACCCAGTAGATCGCATGTCAACACTAAACTGTACTCGCAACAACTGTAATGGCACGATCGATGATGGTTATTGCGATACCTGTGGGCTAGCCGCGCTCAAATCTCAATCCGAACTCGATCTCGCACTGGCGGCAAATGTGAGTAATCGATCGATTAAATTTAGTTCCCAGAGCCTCAAAACCACTCCTAATAGTGCTTCGGTTACCAGTACCGGATCGAGTCCGACGAGCAATCGATCGCGCGGAACCCGTCGGAGTGCGCCAACTGCAGGCAAAACTAGTCGCCGTCAATTGGGTGCGGGATTGGTATCGATTCCAGAATTACCTTCCACCGCGCCGGAATTAGCAATTTTAGCAAATCCAAATGTACCCGAAAATAAACGGTTTTGTGCGGGTTGCAATGTGGCTGTTAAAAGAGATAAAGGTTTTTGTACTAAATGCGGGCAAAAATATAATTTTATTCCCAGTTTAGCACCGGGAGATGTTGTGGGCAGCCAATATGAAGTTAAAGGTGCGATCGCCTATGGTGGTTTGGGGTGGATTTACTTAGGCTTTGACAAGTTATTAATGCGGTATGTGGTACTCAAGGGGCTATTAAATAGCGAAGATGCGGCGAGTGCGGCGGTAGCACTGGCGGAGCGGCAATTTTTGGCAGCAGTCAAGCATCCGAATATCGTGGGGATTTATAACTTTGTCACCCACGATGCGGAAGGCTATATCGTGATGGAATATGTCGGTGGTAAAACGCTCAAGGAATTGCGAAAGGAGCGGGGAATTTTACCCGTATCTGAAGCGATTGCCTATATCCATCGGGTACTCGGAGCTTTTGCCTATCTCCACCAGCAAGGTTTAGTCTATTGCGATTTTAAGCCCGATAATGTCATGCTCGAAGGCGATGATATTAAATTAATCGATTTAGGTGGCGCGCGCCGGATTGACGACCCAGATGGCGATATTTATGGGACGATCGGGTATGCTGCGCCCGAAGCTGGCGAAGGGCCGACAATAGTGTCGGACTTATTTACGATCGGGCGAACTTTGGCGGTATTAATTACCAATATTTCGGGCTTTAGTACCGAGCATCAATATACCTTACCCAGTGCCCAGTCAGATAATATATTTTCTCAGCAAGAATCTCTCTACCGCTTCTTGCTCAAAGCCACCGCTACAGCGGCGGACGATCGGTTTCAGACAGCCGAAGAGATGGCAGAGCAACTACTGGGAGTACTCAGAGAAGTTGTCGCCGCCGAAACCAATATTCCCCGCCCTGCCACTAGTACATTATTCGATAGCGACAGGTTATCTGTCACGGCTGGCAACGATTTTAGCCCGATCGAGCCTAGCTACTTACATTTGCCTCATTTGCTCATCGATCCTAAAGATCCCGGCTTCAACGTCATTCTCAATGCCAGTATGACGACAGATCTCGATCGCCGGATCGAGCAATTAAAGCAAGTAGTCATCCAAATACCCACCTCGATCGAAGCCAAACTCCGACTGGCAAGTAATTTAATCGACAGAGACGCGATTCTCGTTCCGAGAGGCTCCGCCAACGAGTCTGTCGGCGACTATGCTGAAGCCGACTTACTCCTAGAGCAAGTCGCCAAACAAGACGCTTGGGATTGGCGGGTAGACTGGTATCACGGTCGATCTCTGCTCTCCCAAAACCGCCCCCAAGATGCCCAAGCCGCATTCGATCGCGTTTATTTCGATTTACCAGGGGAACTTGCCCCAAAACTGGCTTTCGCCATCGCCGCCGAGCTATGCAACAATCATCCTCTCGCCGCACAAATGTACGAACTAGTCGAGCGTACCGATCTCAATTACCCTACCTCTGCCTTCGGTTTAGCCCGTTGTCGCTTAATGCAAGGCGATCGCAATGCTGCCGTTACTGCACTACAACAAGTGCCACAGACATCCACGCTCTATACTAGAGCCAAAGTCGAAATCGCGCGTATTTTAGTCGATCGACAATTACCAGTTGCCATCAATCTTCCCAGACACCCCCAACCGACACTTACCGAATTAAAATCAGCCACTCAAACAGTTGAAGCCCTGACTTTAGAAGGCATCGAAAAATATCGACTCGATCGCCAAGTATTTGAAACTGCCCTCAATCTACTTACATCAAGAGCCATTACCGCTCAGAGTAGTTTGATGATTTTAGGACAACCGCTCGAAGAAATTAAGCTCCGTCAAGGTTTAGAAAAAGTGCTGCGATCGATGGCTCATTTGAGTACTGGCAACGATAAAATTACCCTAGTAGATGAGGCAAATCGGATCAGACCGAAAACGCTGTTTTAGATCGATAGTGTAGACGAAAGTATTTCACTATCTATTAAGCGAGTGGCGGGAATCGAACCCGCATCAATAGCTTGGAAGGCTATAGTTTTACCACTAAACTACACTCGCACTCGTACGGAATTAATTTACCGCTCAAATAGCATAGCACATCTCGATCGATTTACATAATTTTTGAGTGTGGGAAGGGTGGAAAATAAATTCCACCGAGATCTCGATAAATTTTCCCGATCCGCCCACACTCAGCAACTAACATCTGATGTTAATCTTTAGTGGCTGCCGCTTCCACCAATTTAACTTTGGTTGCCAATCCGAGAAATTGCAACACCTGAATCGTCATCCAAGTGATATCGATTTCCCACCATTTCATCCCATGACGGGCGGAATGTTGATAAGCATGGTGGTTATTGTGCCAACCTTCACCATAAGTCGTGAGGGCTACCCACCAGCAATTAGTCGAGTTATCGGTAGTTTCAAAGTTACGATAGCCGAATTTATGAGTCGCGCTATTTACCAACCAAGTGCAGTGATAAACAATTACCAGCCGTGCAAATACACCCCAGAAGACAAACGGCCAACCGCCGATCGCATATAATACTACTCCCAGTACAACTTGCAAGGGGAAAAAATATTCATTCAAAAATTGATAAAAAGGATCGTTGGCAATATCCTTAGTAAAGCGGGGAATATCGCTCTCAGCCGGGATTTCAAAGCACATCCACCGAATGTGACTCCACAAGAAACCTTTCTTAGAATCATGATGATCGACATCTTCATCGGAATGTAAATGATGGTGACGGTGTAACCCTACCCACCAAATAATGCCACCTTGCAATGCTAGTGTGCCGCACAAAGCAAAAAAATACTCCAACCATTTGGGCACCTGAAAACTCCGGTGAGAAAGTAAACGGTGCCAGCCTAACGTAATTCCCAAACCACCTGTAATCCAGTGAAGCAGTACTGCCACTCCGACAGCTTGCCAGCTAAATATTCCTGGTAAAAAAGCACATATCGCGCCAATGTGAAAGATAACGAGCGCGATAATCATCGTCCAGTCGAGACGAAGTTTTGTTGATGCGGCAACAGTCATTGAGATAACCTATGAAGAGTTGTGATAATATGCCCGATTTGCTCGCAGATCCAACCGCCTAATAATTTACCCCCATCGAATCATGAACGGCAAGTTAATCATTCCAGCAGCAGAAAAAGCACTATCCCTGATTTTTAATGGTATTGACGGTCAAGTCAAGGGTAATCTCCGCCAAGTTTTAGAAATTTATGCTCGTCACCGGGTGGGTGTCCGACATTTTAGCAGTGTCAGCGGCTACGGACACGACGATTTGGGGCGGGAAACTCTAGATAAAGTCTTTGCCGAACTGATGGGTGCCGAAGCTGCTGCCGTGCGGATTCAATTTGTTTCTGGTACTCATGCGATCGCCTGTGCTTTGTTTGGCGTATTGCGTCCGGGGGATGAAATGCTGTCGGTAGTCGGTGCGCCTTACGATACTTTGGAGGAAGTCATCGGTACGAGAGGAACGGGACAGGGATCGCTGCAAGAATTTGGCATTAGCTACCGCGAATTAGCCCTTACTAGCGACGGGGGGATCGATTGGGATGGTTTGAGTCATTCGGTGCGATCGCATACCCGTCTCGTCCTGATTCAGCGTTCCTGCGGCTACGCTTGGCGATCGTCTTTATCAATCGCTGAGATTGGTAAAATTGTGGAGATTGTCAAACGGCAAAATCCTAACACGATTTGTTTTGTCGATAATTGCTATGGTGAATTTGTCGAAGATCGCGAACCGCCTGCGGTGGGTGCAGATTTAATTGCCGGATCGCTAATTAAAAACCCCGGCGGGACGATCGCCACTGGGGGCGGTTATGTAGCCGGAAGAGCGGATTTAGTCGAAGCAGCAGCTTGTCGCCTCACCGCACCCGGTATCGGTTCTGCTGGCGGTGCTACTTACGATCAAAATCGGCTGTTATTCCAGGGCTTATTTCTGGCACCCCAAATGGTTGGCGAAGCCATGAAGGGCAACCATCTGACTGCTTATGTCTTCGATAAATTAGGCTATGCCGTCAATCCCTTACCAATGGCACCCCGTCGCGATGTGATTCAAGCCATCAAATTCGGTTCCCGCGCTAAATTAATTGCTTTTTGTAGATCGATCCAACAAAATTCACCTATCGATGCCTATGTCGATCCCGTTCCTGGTAATCTCCACGGCTACGAAAGCGAGTTAATTATGGCTGGCGGGACTTTTATCGACGGTAGTACCTCAGAATTTTCGGCTGATGGCCCCCTCCGTGAGCCTTATACTGCGTTCTGTCAGGGTGGCACTCATTGGACGCATATTTCGATCGCCCTTGAAGCCGCAGTTGCCGCAATTAACGCGATCGATAATCTCTAAAACAAGCAAGAGGCAATCGCGATCGCGATTGCCTCCCTCCCTAAAGTCTAAAACCTAAAACCTACATCGTTGGCGGTAACTCAGAAGTACAATGGCTGCACTTGCTAGCTGCGATCGGAATTACCGAGAGGCAATACGGACAGTCTTTAGTATCTGCTGCTTCTATTTTTTCTTCTTTCCGTTTGAACTTAGCTAACGCTCTAATCATTAAGAAGATCACAAAAGCAATAATCACAAAATCTAGTAATCCGCCAAAAAATTGACCGAATAAGATTGCATTTTCAACAGTCTTTTTAGGGTCTTTCGGATCGGCAATAGTTCCGAGTACCACTTTTGCTTCTCTCCAGCTACCGCCCGGAATGGCGACGCTAACAATTGGCATAATAATACTTTCAACAAAGCTGGTAACAACTTTACCAAAAGCTGCACCGATAATTACACCGACAGCTAAATCGAAAATATTCCCTTTGATCACAAAATCTTGAAAGTCTTTTGCAAATCCGGTCGCAGCCGCTCTAGAAGGTCTCATGGTCATAATTTTATTTTTCCCTAGTTCCGATCTTAAACAAATAGTAGATCGAAATTATCACACATTATATGGCAATCGGTCGAACAATCGATAAAATTCAGCCAATTAACGTGATAAATATTACCAGGTCAACTAAGTAGAGCGAAATAGTTTTAATTATATACAAACAGTAGATTGAGGGCTATTTAAGCGAGAGCGAGAGCCGTAACACTAAGATGAAAAGCACTGCTATTACACCAGATAATACCCACAGCCAGGTAGACATTTTCTTAATTGCCGTAAGCTGTTTATTGCGATCGATCTGAAAATTATTGGCGAGTAAAATCATCTCACGATCGCGCAGCTCAAAATTAGTAAGCTGTTGTTCCTCTGCTTGTTTGGCGTTAGTACGAATTGCCGAAATTGCCGACTCGATCTTGACTGTCTTCGCCCGATCGTCATCGATTTTTTTAGAGATCTCGGTTAGTTGTGGGCGAATTAGATCGGTACGTTCGATCGATTCAGCCGTTAGTGCGTAAAATTGCTGTTTTTCTGCCTGCATCGATTGAGAAATTTCGGCAAATCCTCGCTCGATCGATTCGATTTTAGATTGAAACGTTTGCGATTTCTCGACAATCTGGGCATGGATGGTGGTAATTTGTGTACTTAACCCATGTAGCTCATTGAGCTTGGTACTCATCTCGACACTCATGCCCGCTATTTGCAAGCGATCGATCGAAATAGTTTGCGATAAACTCTGCATTAACTCCCGCTCTTGGCGGAGTTTAGCTTCTGATTCTTGACTGAGTGCAGTTACTCGCGCTTGAATTTCTTGTAAAGATTCATAAAAAGTCTCTTGTCCGGTGACGACGCGATCGTGAGCCAGAATTAGGGCATGTCTGGTAGGTTCGAGTTGAGATAACATCTGTTGAATCTCTCCTTCACCCCCAAATTTATCTAAGCTAGTGACTATTTCTGTGCGAATTGTGGCGATCTCCGCCAGCATTTGAGCCGATTTTTCAACCTGATTTTTGCTATGTTGCGCTAATTGTTGAATCCGAAATTTTATCTGCTTAACTTCTAGTGTATTCGCATCAATCCGCTCGACTTGAGTTTGATTGCGTTGCTCGATCGTGTGTAATTGAGCTTGAGCGGTATCGAGTTGCTGGCAAGCCTCATCGATTTGTGCGAGTAAGTCTTGAGGATCGATCGCTGGCTCGGATCTAGAAGTTGGACGGAGCGTGACGATCGAACTAGGCTCTGGTTTCGAGTTTGGCTGGGGCGGTTGTGGAGTTGTGCGTTGTAGCGATGTCAGCATCGAATCGAGTTCGGCTGTCACGATCGATCGATCTTGTCGATCTGCGATCGATCCATTTAATTCTGGAGCAAGCGATCGCGAATTATCGTGAAGAGCGGGGGTGACTTGATTGCGACGATCGCTCGACAGCTTCGACTCTAATTCTAGCCATTGTGAATCTGTTTCATCTCGATTTTCTAGGGGTGTGGCTCCACCAATATTAGCATCTGATTTTATCAAGCAACATACCTCCTAAAATTGTTTATCAAAGTTATTTATTATCTAATTTGGTATGTGTTAAATCAGTCCTGCCGTCCTACATCATAACTATTAAAATTATACTTACAAATAGACTTTATGCTGAATATTTACTGATTCTAGCGTAGCTTAGAGCCACACGATCGCCAAGAGTATCAATATGTTAGTAATTCTCTACCAATTAACTAAAAACAGCGATCGCCAATTCCATCCAGAAGGGAGCATCCCAATTTTTATGCGGAGGTTAACAGCCCTCATCCCCAACCCTTCT